>JAYTRP010000590.1:0-3323 GCA_043746145.1 Hyphomicrobiales bacterium
GGAGAAATGGCCTACGAATTCGTCGAAGGTATGGTGAGGTCGGCGGCGGGCGAACACGCGATGCGGTTCTTCCCGATGGTGTTCTGCATCTTTATGTTCATCCTGATGCTGAACCTGATTGGCCTAGTCCCTTATTCCTTCTCGGTCACGAGCCACGTCATCGTGACTGTCGCTTTCGCGCTGTTGGTGTTCCTGACCGTCGTGATCGTCGGAATCCGTGAGAACGGGCTACATTTCTTTAAGCTTTTCGTCCCCTCGGGCGTGCCGATCTACATCCTTCCGCTGGTGGTGCTGATCGAAATAATCTCGTTTCTGTCGCGTCCATTGAGCCATTCCGTGCGTCTGTTCGCGAACATGTTGGCAGGGCACATAACGCTTAATGTGTTCGGCGGCTTCTGCGTCATGCTGCTAAGCGCAAGCGCGGTCTTGAAGGTTGTCGCGATCCTGCCCTTCGCCATGACCGTCGGACTTTACGCCCTCGAATTGCTCGTCGCCTTCCTGCAGGCCTATGTATTCACGATGCTGACCTGCATGTATCTCAACGACGCGCTTCACCCCGGTCACTGACCGGACCTTCCCTTCGACGAACCGAATTAAACAGGAGACATCTATGGAGCCGCATGAACTAGCCCTCGCCGCCAAGTACATTGGCGCGGGCCTCGCCGCCATCGGCACCGGCGCTGCCGGTATCGGCGTCGGCACGCTATTCGGCCAGTTCCTGAACGGCGCGCTTCGCAACCCGTCGGCAGTAGAAGGCCAGTTCGGCCGCCTTATCTTCGGCTTCGCGGTGACGGAAGCGCTGGGCATTTTCGCGCTGCTGATCGCGTTCTTGCTGCTGTTCGCCGTCTGACGACTAATTTGGGGCGCCGCCTGCGCGGCGCCCCTCATTTTCCCAAGACCTATCTGCGCTCCCAAAACCTACTTGCGCTCCCACGACCGACCTGAGGCAATCGACCGACGATGGCCAATTCCGCGCCTCCCGCCGCCACGCAGACCGAAGTCGGTCAAGAGGCCGCGCATTCGAACTTCCCGCCCTTTGACGTGTCCACGTTTCCTTCGCAATTGCTGTGGCTTGCGATCACGTTTGGCGCGCTCTACTACTATATGTCCAAGCGCTTTCTGCCGGCCGTCGGTGGCGTGATCCAGGCGCGCCGCGCCCGAATCGCCAAAGATTTGGACGAAGCGACCGCAATGCAGCAGCAGGCGGACGAAGCGGCTGCGGCGCATGAGAGATCGATCGCTGAAGCGCGCGCCGAGGCGTTGGGTCTGGCTCAGGCTGCACGCGCGAAACTCAATGGCGAATCGGACGCCCGGCGTAAGGCGCTCGAGGCTCAACTCGCCACCAAGCTAGCCGAAGCCGAGGCCCAGATCGCCACTAATCGAGCGGAAGCCATGTCCAGTGTGGCGGCGATCGCCAAGCAGACGACCGGCGCGATTGTCGAGCGGCTGATCGGCCGCACCCCGGACCCTGTGGTGGTCGACCGAGCCGTCGAATCGGCTTGAGCGTACTGATTTCGGAGCGCGGTGATGGTATTCGGTGCAGAATTTTTCGTCTTTTGCGGGTTCATCGTCTTCCTGTGCGTGCTCGGCTACGTCGGCGCACATCGCATGGTGCTGAACGGACTTGACGCCCGGGGCAAGGCGATCGCCGACGAACTCGCGCAGGCCGCCAAGTTGCGGGAAGAAGCGGTAGCGTTGCTCGCGAGCTTCGACCGGAAGAAGTCAGAAGCGGTGGCGCAGGCCGCTGCAATCGTCGCCGAGGCGCACTCTCAAGCGGAAATGCTCACCAAGGACACGGCCGCGCGGATGGAGGAATTCATCGTTCGTCGCACAAAGCAGGCTGAGTCCAAGATCGCGTTCGCCGAAGCGCAGGCTACGGCCGAAGTACGCGCCGCCGCCGCCGATCGGGCGACTCGAGCCGCGGAGATCGTCCTGCGCGGCGAGGTGCAAGGGCCGACAGGCGCCGAGTTGATCGGACGCGAAATTGGCGCGCTCAAGGGCCGGCTCAACTAACTCGCTGTTGCACGTACGACGCGCGCCCTGGGATTCGTAGGCGCTCGGGCGTTCCCCGCTTGACCCGCAAGAGACGGCTCGCCAAAGGTTGAGCGAAGGTTAACGGAGCATCCATGTCCCGTATTTTCTTTCTGTTGATTGCGTTGCTGAGCTTCGCCGACACGGTTCGAGCGCAGCAATTCATCGTGCCGGCCGAGCGCCGCTTTTCACCCTACGTCGGCGACCTCTCGCTTTGCGACAGCCCGGGCATTCTCGGCCGCATCACCGCCACCTTCGCTCAGAAAGAGTCGTATTTCTGGACTTCGGAACTCAAGCTCACCGACTTCGACAGGGTGAGGGAGATCAGCCTGCGAGGCAACGGCGTCCAATTCATTCCTCGTCGCTATTGCATTGCGCGTGGCATGCTGAGCGACAACACGAAGCGCACTGTAATCTATCAAATTCAGGAAGGTCAGGGCATCATCGGATTCGGCGAGGGCGTCGAATGGTGCGTCGTCGGCTTGGACCGTGACAGCGCCTATTCCCCGGCCTGTAGCGCGCTACGTCCCTATGCTGAACGATTCCTGGGCAGCGCTGCTCTGGTCGAGCGATATTGAGCGCCAGATTGGCCACTTGGCTCGCTTTCGCAGTCGCTGCACTGCTTGCGTTTGCCGTGCCGGCCTTCGCCGGGCCTACGCCGGACGAATTCGTGTCGAAGGCTGACTTCGATTTCTATGTCGTGACTCTTTCGTGGTCGCCGGGATTCTGCGACACGGGTGGCGAGGGCAAATCGCCTGAACAATGCGCGGCCGGCTCGGGCCAAGGCTTTGTGCTGCATGGCCTCTGGCCTGACAATTCAGACCGGCCCGATCCGTCGGACTGCGATTCTTCGTTCGGCCGTATTTCCGACGAGACCCTGGCGAAGGTACAGGGACTTTATCCCTCCAACGGTCTTGCCGTTCACGAGTGGATTTCACACGGCCGGTGCACGGGGCTAAGCCCGGAGAATTATTTCGGCGCAGCCAAATTCGCACGCGACGAATTTACGATTCCTAACGCACTGAAACATCCGACCGAGCGCCAGTCGACATCGCCGCGCGCTATCGAGAAGGCGTTCATCGACGCAAACGCGAATCTGACGCCCGCCAGCATGGCGGTGACCTGCGGACATGGCGAACTGATCGACGTTCGGTTTTGCCTCACCCGCAACCTTCAAGCCTTTGCGATCTGCCCAAAAGTGAGCGGCCATACTTGCTATTCCAGCCAAATCAACGTCTCGCCTGTCCGCTGAGCCGGCGCCCCGCCCCATGAACTACCGCCACGGTTTTCAT
>JAYTRP010000591.1:0-3321 GCA_043746145.1 Hyphomicrobiales bacterium
TGGATTCACAACTTCGAATCGCCCGCCAGATCTATTTTACGGGTCAAGTCGACAGACGCCAACCGACGGAAGCCATCAATGGGGGTGAGTAATTACAAAGATTCTATCGACTAAAATTTCTTTTCGGCCGTCTTTCTGTATCGACCTGTCGGGAGCGATTATAGGAAACACGTCGTATTTCATACCCGCTGGAGATCATGACAATTTTCTCTTGGCGATTCTGAATTCAAATCTATCGGCATACTATTCTCGAAAGATGTTTGCGGGAAAGCAGGGTGGTTTTTATGAAGTTCAGCCCGCTGGGCTCGAAGCTTTTCCAGTTCCAAGACTTAGCTCGCTGCAATCAAAATTGCTCAACGGAGTTAACTGGTCAATTGTCGTCGTTGAAGACCCGCGCTTCGAACAACTCCTCAACGGATTCGTCTACGAACTTTTCTTCAAGCCAGACCTTCACGCGCGCGGCCTGACAATCTTCGACGAGGCGGAGCGTGCGGGCCTTGGCCAGCTCGCAGGTCTCGAAGGCGCGGCGCTGGTCAAAGCGGCGGAAGCCTTCGCCGCCATCCACCTCGTCCCCGGTGCGCGCCTGCGCACCATGCTCTCCGACCTCGCTGCGCTCGATGTCGTGCGCATCATCGAGGGCCGGGAATGACGGACGCAACAATCGCCCCCGGCGACCCCTCGACGGCGCCGGCCCCCCTCGCCGTCACGCCCACGCCGCCCATCACACCGATCAGAATCAAGACGCTGACGATCTGCGATTTCCGCGCCTTCGCCGGACCCGAACCGGTCCCGATTGCGCTGAACGGCAAAAACCTGCTGGTCTATGGCGAAAACGGCGCCGGCAAATCGTCGATCTTCCATGCGCTGAACGAGTTCTTTTCAGTTCCTCGGCATGACGCCAACGCCGCATCACGGAAGGCCCGTTTCGCCGAGCTTAGAAATAAGTTTTCGCAACTCGACCCCAACGTCGGCTTTGTCGAAGTCGAATTTGTCGATCGACCAGACCGGATCCGTTGGGATGACAGCCGACATCCGATCGATACCGAGCCGGGCTCAGAGCCATCTGTTGTCAATGGGGCCTATCGAAAGGCCCTTCTCGACTATCGCGCGCTGCTCGATACGAATTATCGACATGGCGACGGCGAAATCAACCTGTTCGATGTCAGCGTCGAAGTTCTGCTGAGAGACTTCCCCGCTCCGCATCAGGGTAAAGGGGAGCGGCTCTTCGATCTCTGGCAGAACCTCCAAAGCTATCTTTCTTACGGTCAGGTTCGAGACAGGGACAAGACGGAGATCGCCGCGCTCGCTGCGAGCTTTAACGCGGCGTTGCGCGACGCCCTTGACCTGTTGCTGCCAAAAGTCGGCCCGCTGCTGGCGGCGCTCGGTTGGAAAGACCTCAAGCTGACGGCGATCACAACGCCTGGCGTCACATACAATCAGGCGACTTGGAAAAGCGGTCGGGGGTTCGATGGAGCGACGATCACGCCCACCATTGAATTTCTTGGCGTCACACCCGAGACGCCTCAACTGTTCCTGAATGAAGCAAGGCTTTCGGCGCTTGCGCTCGCGATTTATTTCGCCGGACGCCAAGTCTGCGCCACGATTCTTCAGGCCGACACGCCGCGCCTCATGGTGCTCGACGACGTTCTGATCGGTCTCGATCAATCGAACCGTCTTCCGGTCATGGATGTTCTCGCCGACGAATTCAAAGATTGGCAGATCGTGCTTCTGACGCATGATCGCGCTTGGTTCGAGATGGCGCGCGCCTACCACCGGCGGCACAAAGCCGACAAGTTCTGGAGTTACGCCAAAATCCATTCGAACGATGATCCCAGACTGGCGCCGACAGTGACCATTGTCAGCTCAAGTGCGGCGTGTGAGGCAATAGCCAACGCACGAACGTTCTTGAAAGACGGGCATATCAACGCGGCGGGCAACTACGCGCGCATCGCCAACGAACTGGCGTTACGAGAGTTCTGCGAGGTGAAGAAGATACCTGTCGCTTACCATCAACTTCCGGATAAGACGCCCGCAAGCGAACTTCTGACCGCCGCGCGAGGCTACAGCGAAACCAAGTGCAATGGCGTGTATGACGTCCCACTCGCCGCAATCGAGATGTATTCGAGTATCCTGTTTAATCAGCTCTCGCACGGCGGCGTTCCCTCGGTAATCCACCATGAGGTCCAAGGAGCTATAAACGCGGTCGAAACTCTTCTGTTCGCTGTCAAGGTCGTTCCGACAGGCGCAAAGCCGCCTACCGCTTGACCGACTGACGCTCTGGTCTCACATTTTCCGTGCTGGAGACGAGCGACGCGGTCGAAAAGCTGCATCAGGCTTTCAAAGATCACATCCTACCAAAACACCAAGCGGGTTTGATTTCCTAAGCCGTCGCAAGCTTGCGGGGCCGCCCGCCCTTGCGGCCGTTCTCACGCGCTGCGGCGACTTTCGCGCCCGAACGCGCCCTGCCCCCGGCCGCGCCGAGTTGGCGAGCCATCCAACTTTTGGATCCGAACACGCCTTGCAGCAGTGCTGGAACATAGAGATCAGCGTCGATCGCCGGCCAGTGCAGTCCATCACCCAGAGGGCTGATTTCAATTGTACCGAGTTCGGCCGGCGTGGCGTGTTCCAATCCTTGCGCAAGGCGCGGCGGGAAAGCCAGTTCCAAGCCGTTGTCCAGGGCGACGACGACACGGGCCACGCGGCGATCGTAGTGAGCGCGGATGGCCTTCGGGTGGCCCTTCAATTCGCTCTGCAAACGAGCTTCGGCGGCGAGGCGGTCGCTTTCAGTGATCATGATGGATGCGCTCCCATTCGGCACATAGTGCGGTCAGATTGTTTGCGAGAGCCGACGCAATCCGATTTAGTTCGGCTGTCGTGAGCCCAAAACTGCCCCTGAGGGTCGGCGGCCCGACGGGGCAGTTGAGAATGAACACAGCCTCGGTCCCTGCCCCAAGGACGTGTACGTGCGGCGGTCGATGGTCGTTTGGATAAATTGCGACCCGCAGGCCGTCGATCCGCAAGACCGTGGGCATGGCGACTGGTATCATAAACCCAAGCGTTTAGGAATAGTCAAAGCGCTTCACAATGCGTCGATCAATCCGCCGATCGCGTTCGCACTTTAGGTTACGCCGTGGCGTTTCATGGTCACCAAGAGATCGGCTGATGTAACCAGCGGATTTTTGAGGGACTGCCGAAGCCGCCTCAACGCATCGGTCGCCGCGCTTGGGTCGGCGCTGACGAAGCCGTGACGGAAAGCGCCTCCGTCAGTCGAGGCCAAGTTCCTGATCGTAAGCGGCGGGTTCATCGAGGGCCTTGCTGCGC
>JAYTRP010000592.1:0-10239 GCA_043746145.1 Hyphomicrobiales bacterium
CGCTAGTGCTCCAGTAACCGCGTAGCGGCCGGGAAGTTTCAGTTCGACTTCGCCCTCCGTCGCCCCCAGCATCACGACGAGCGCGATCTCCCCGTCGCCGCGGCCGTGCAATCGTTCGGCGATCGAGGGCAGGGGCGCTTCGTCTCGCAGGAATATTTTTAGCCCCTTATGTTGCTTGGCCGCCGCTTCGCTCAGTGATTCCACGTGGACAATGCGCGCGCGAACGTCCTCGCCCTCCACGCTCGCTTGCAGCGTGAGCAGCACGTCGGAGCCCTTTTCCAGCAGGTCGCGAAACTGGGCGAGACCCTCCTGAAAGATGATCGCCTCGTATTGTCCGGAAGGATCGGAAAGCTGAATGATCCCGAGCTTGTTGCCCGATTTGGAGCGACGCTCGGCTCGGTCGAGCACGCTTGCGGCGAGCTTGCGCGTGGTGTCGCCCGAGCGCACCAGCCGTACGAATTCCACCCAGCGAAGCGCACCAAGACGTTTGACGACGTTGTCGTAAGCTTCGAGCGGATGGCCCGAAAGGAAGAAGCCGACCGCTTCGAACTCGCGTCGCAACCGCTCTGCCGCATTCCAGGGCTGAGCTTTAACCCGGAGCGGCGCGTCCTCTGCATCGCTGAACAGTGCGTTCTGCTCCGAATGTCGCTCCTCGTGGCGACGCTGCGCAATCGCCCATATTGGTTCGACGCTGGCGAAAGCGATCGCCCGGTCGCTCTCGATATCGTCGAAGGCGCCTGCGTTCACCAGACATTCCAGCGCTCGCTTGTTCACGCGGCTAGGATCGATGCGACGCGCAAAATCGGCGGCTGAAGTGAAGGGAGCATCGCCGCGCGCCTCGACGATAGCTTGAGCCTGAATGCTGCCCATGCCCTTGATCGCGCTCAGCGCATAGAGGATCGTCGGCTTGCCTTCAGCGTCGTAACGCACATCGAAATCGGCGCTGGATTTGTTGACCGACGGGGACGCCACGGGGACGCCAAGCCGTTGCGCGTCGGTGCGAAATTCGCTGAGCTTGTCGGTATTCCCTTTGTCCAGCGTCATCGACGCCGCAATGAATTCCGCAGTGTGGTTGGCCTTGTACCAAGCCGTCCAGTAGGCGATCAGCGCGTAGGCCGCCGCGTGGCTCTTGTTGAAGCCATAATCCGCGAATTTGGCCAGCAGGTCGAAGATCTCATCGCCTTTGGCGCGAACAAGGCCGCGCTCGACCGCGCCGTCTACAAAGCGGGCTCGCTGCGCGTCCATTTCGGACTTGATCTTCTTGCCCATCGCGCGGCGCAACATGTCCGCCTCGCCGAGCGAAAAGCCCGACAGGAGCTGCGCGATCTGCATCACCTGTTCCTGATAGATGATGACGCCGAAGGTCTCGCGAAGGACCGGCTCGACTTTGAGATCGATGTACTCGGGCTTTTCATGTCCTAGCTTGCGCGCGCAATAGGTGGGGATGTTCGCCATCGGGCCCGGCCGATAGAGCGCGACGAGGGCGATGATATCTTCGAACCGGTCGGCGCGCATTTCAACCAACGCTTTGCGCATGCCGGCGCTTTCCACCTGGAACACGCCGACCGTTTCGCCGCGCCCGAGCATCTCGTAGGTCGCCTTGTCGTCGAGCGGGATAGCGCCCAGCTCAACTACAATGTCGCGTCGCTTCAGAAGCCGCTGCGCGTATTGAAGCGTCGTCATCGTCTTCAGGCCGAGGAAGTCGAACTTTACGAGCCCCGCAGGCTCGACCCATTTCATGTTGAACTGGGTGGCTGGCATGTTGGACTTTGGGTCCTGGTAAAGCGGCACCAGTTCAACCAGCGGCCGATCGCCGATCACGACGCCCGCGGCGTGGGTCGAGGCGTTCGAATAAAGCCCTTCCAGCCGTACGGCGATCGCGAGCAGGTTGGCGACTTTGGGATCGTTGGCGGCAGCTTCCTGCAACTTGGGCTCGTCGCGCACAGCTTCCTGCAACGTGACGGGCTTGGCCGGATTTTGCGGCACTAATTTGGCGAGCTTATCGACTTGGCCAAGCGGCATTTCGAGCACGCGCCCGACATTGCGCAACACGCCGCGCGCGAGAAACGAGCCGAAAGTGATGATCTGCGCGACCCGGTCTGCGCCGTAGCGACCGCGCACGTAGGCGATCACCTCGTCGCGTCGCTCCTGGCAGAAGTCGACGTCGAAGTCGGGCATCGACACGCGCTCGGGATTTAGAAACCGCTCGAACAGCAGGCCAAAACGCATCGGGTCAAGGTCGGTGATCAGCAGCGAATAGGCCACCAATGAGCCTGCGCCGGAACCGCGGCCCGGGCCAACTGGGATATCATGCGCCTTCGCCCATTTAATAAAGTCCGACACAATAAGGAAGTAGCCGGGAAACTTCATCCGAATGATCACCGACAGCTCGAAGTCGAGCCGCGTGCGATAGTCCTCGACGGTAAACCCCGGCGCGAGGCCGTAGCGGGCCATCAGCGTCTCGAGGCCCTTGACTGCCTGCCGGCGCAACTCCTCTTCTTCGTCAACGACCTCGCCGCCCGGAATCGAGAAGCGCGGCAGGATGGGCTTGCGCGTCAGCGGGCGGTAGGAGCAACGCAGCGCAATCTCGACGCTATTGTCGGTCGCCTCGGGCAGGTCGGCGAAGACTTTCAGCATCTCCGCACGGGTCTTCAGCCGATGCTCTGGCGTGAGGCGGCGACGTTCTGGCGTCGCGATCAGCGCACCCTCGGCAATGCAGAGAAGCGCGTCCTGCGCCTCGAAGTCCGAGGCGGCGGCAAAATAGGGTTCGTTGCTCGCGACCAGCGGCAGGCCGAACTCGTCGGCGAAGTTGATCAGCATAGGCTCGACCCGGCGCTCGGACTCAAGGCCGTGGCGCTGTAATTCAACGTAGAGTCGGTCGCCGAACGTCGCTTGCAACCGCTTCAACCGTGCGCGCGCCATTTCGGCGGAGCCGAGCCGCAGCAGACGGTCGATCGCGCCGTCCGGTCCGCCGGTCAGAGCGATCAGACCCTCGACGCCCTCAAGCGCGTCATATCCCACATGCGGATCGTCGCCGCCTTCCGGGTCGAGCCAAACTTTTGAGGCGAGCCGCATCAGGGCGAGGTAGCCACGCTCGTCCTTTGCGATCAGCACAACAGGGGCCCGGGCGAGGTTTCGCTCGGCGACGCGTGAAACGCCGCCAGGAAGCGCGTCACCGAAGTCGACCGTGATCTGCGCCCCGATTAGTGGCTGAATGCCCGATTTTGAGGCCTTCTCCGAGAATTCGAGCGCTCCAAAAAGGTTGTTGGCGTCAGTAATCGCGAGCGCGGGCGCGTCGTCCGCTTTGGCGTGTTTGACAAGCGTTTCGATCGACAGCGCGCCTTCGCGCAGGGAATAGGCGCTGTGCACGTGGGTGTGAATGAAGCCGACAGCTTTGAGAATCGAGGCGTCCATGGATCATTGTCGCAAGGCAGCGTGTCGGCGTCGAGGCGCGCCTGTGGATAGAATCCTTTCAGCAATGCAGCCTCACCGAAGAGGGCGCAGCCCATAGGGTCAGCGAGGGGACTAACCTTGTAGCGCGGTTCCACGAAGAGTGCGTTCGATTCGCTTAGGCGATCAAGAACTACCGTCGGACTCCTGACGATTTACTTTGGCCGCGCGCCTGGGGTAATTTTGAGCGGATTGACGCGCTTTACTGGACGTTAATCATGGCGGTCGATTACGAAACCGACTTTTACGCCTGGGCTGACGAGCAGGCCACGCTGCTGCTCAATGGTGACCGTTCAGCGGCTGACGTCGCGCACATCGCCGAGGAGATAGAAAGCATGGCTCGGCGGGAAAAGCACGAGTTTGCCGACCGGCTCACAGTCCTGCTGATTGATCTGCTCAATTGGCAATTTCAACCTGGCTTTCGAAGCTCACGTTGGAGTTCTAGCGTCCGTGAACAGCGCATTCGGTTGGACAGCCATCTCGGCGACAATCCGAGCCTTAAAGCGAAGCATGAGGAAAGCTACCTAAAGGCTTACAAACTTGCCGTGATCGCCGCCGCAAGAGGGACCGGACTGCCTGAAAGTTCTTTTCCCGCCGCCGCGCCTTACACATTTAAACAAGCGACGGACGATGGCTTCTGGCCTGCGTGATTGACGCGCCCTCACATCCCCCGCAGCACCACGTTCGGTTCAGGCGTCCCTCGGATTACATTGTCCTCCAGCACGATATCGCGGTTGGGATGCCCTGGTGTGGTCAGGCCCCCGTTTACAACAGCGTCCGCCCGGATCGCCCCGCCATCGGTGCTCCAGCGATTGGCGCCGACAATCACGTTGCGCGCGATCCGTACGTGTGTTGCTGCCGGCCCTTCCTGCCAAACGAGGTCGGGGCAGAGCAGGATCGCTTCGAGCGACTGATCATGAAATTCGCAATCTTCGATCGTCGCGTTCGAGTGCGCTAGGACGCCCCGCGCGCGGTTGCCCCCAAAGCGGCTCAGGCGCACGGTCAGCTTGGTGGTTCGGGTATCGATCACTGCATCGCCGACACCGAGCGTCGCGGGCGGATCGTCAGCCAGCACCAGCGTCAAGCGCCGGCCGCTTCTGCTTGAGCGGGCGATTTGCGCTTCGCCAAGAGTTTCCAGCGTGCGCCCCGAAATCACCGCGAATCGTGCCCCCGCCGGGGGGACCTCCTCATCGGCGAAACCTTCGTCGCGCGGCTTGGCGACAGTGAGCGCGCGGCCCTCGCAGGCGGCGATGCGCAAGTAGGTTCCGTGAACGTTGAGCCCGTCGTCGCCCATGTCGGTAAAGCGGCACGCATCGACGCGGATGTCGCCTTCACAATCGATGCAATGCGCGGCGTCGGCTACGCTCGACATCAACAGCCCCGGCGCGGCTGCAACAACGCATCCGTTCAGCGTCACATTGGTGCAGCGCCACGCGCGGATCGCAATGCCCGGCGCGGTTCGGACGGTGACAAGGCTGACCTCGACGTCACGGCAATTCTTGAGTTCGATTGCTTCGGCCGCGTAGGCGACATGGCGCAGCACAAGCGTCTCGCCGCCTCTCAGGCCGATTTCATGCGACAGACGCAGGCGCACGCGTCGAGGCGAAATTCCCTCGACGGCGTCGACGCAGTCATAGGCGTCGACCTGCCGACGCGTGACGAGCCGGGTCGCCCGCTCGTAGGCGCCGATCGCTTCGACCTGGGTCCAACCGTCGAACGGCGTCGCCGCGTCGAGGGCCACCTCGACCTCACGCCCGTTGCGCGACAGCGCGGCGACTTCACCTTGCGAGAACGGCGGCCGACGCCAGTCCACGGTCAGGCCCCTGATGCGCAAACCTCGGCAGTTCTGGGCCGATACGGCGCGGCAAAGCCCGTTCAACTGCAACTCGGCGCCATCAGCGGCGATCTCTACGTTTGCGAGGTTTTCCAGCCGGATCGCAGCGCCGCTCATCGCAGCGATTGCATAAATTCCGGCAGGCACGAGCAATCTGCCGCCACCCCGGCGCGCCAGCGCGTCGCAGGCGCGCGCAAAGCCAGGACCCGCGTCGGAGCCATCGGGCAGGGCGGAGAAGTCGCGTACGGAGAGCGCCGGCGCCGCGATAGCCACGGTCGGCAGGCTTGCGAGGCCGAGCAGCACGCGGCGACGATTGGCTGTCAGGCCTAAGATGAACTCACGCGGCACGACACTCTCCTCAATCAAAGGAAAGCGTCGCTCAAGACAGTTTCTAATCACCCAACGCGGACGTGGTCAGGTGAACCGGAACAGGCCCGTCATGATATTATGCAGGAAGTTCGGCTCCTGCCCGCCCGTCGGCGTGGTCCTCGAAACAAAATCGAACACCTTGCCATCTTTCATGCCGTAATTGGCGATCCGCGTGACTTTTCCGCCCTTGTCGAAATAGATCGCGAGTACGTTTTGGTCTGTCGTCTGCACTGGCATGAAAGCCAATGCGCGGTGCATCTTCTGCCCGATGTAATACCAGGCATCGCCGCCGACGGTCGAAGTCGTCGAAGGGGTGCCCATCTCGGCCAGAGCTTCGCGCTTATCGGTTTTTCCGACTTGAATTTTCGCGAGTGACTGTTCGTCGACCTGATAGCCGCGATCGAAATCGCCATCGTAACCAATGCAGCCTTGCAACGATCCGGCGATCGCCACGACGCCGAGAAACGCAATCGCCCGCGCGCCGCGCACAGCTTCTCCCCATACGCGCATCGAATCACCCCACCGCATCAAAGCGTTTTTGGACTTGCCAGAATCGTCGCGCACGCCTAACCCCAACGGCCGAACAAAAGCAAGGCGCACTGATGGTCTTTG
Organism: Hyphomicrobiales bacterium; assembly: GCA_043746145.1. Lineage (GTDB taxonomy): Bacteria > Pseudomonadota > Alphaproteobacteria > Rhizobiales > Beijerinckiaceae > Roseiarcus. The sequence continues at coordinate 6,266 of JAYTRP010000592.1, forward strand.
CCCGCTGGCGCGCCCGGCGCGTGTCAAAAATTCTGATCGACCAGATTCACGGCGAGATCGTGGCGGCAGCGCGGGCGCGTGTGCTCTACGCGGCTCTCGCTGTCCCCGACGACGTCGATGGACGTTTCGAAATGGCCGTTCTGCACGCTGGATTGGTGCTGCGGCGGCTTGGCCGCCTCGGTCCGGAGACGGCTGACCTTTCTCAGGATCTCGTGGATCGTTTGTTTGAAGGCTTTGACGACGCGCTGAGGGAAATGTCGATCAGCGACGCCGGCGTCGCCCGCCGAATAAAAAACATGGCCGAGGCGTTTTATGGCCGGGTAAAAGTCTACGACGACGCTATCGAGGCTCGGGACGCGCCAGCGCTCGCAGCCGCCATTGCGAGGAACGCCTTGCGGGCGGGGAACGCGCCAGCGCCGACTGTGGGAGCGCTGGCAGAGCGTGTGTTCGCAATCGTGGACCATCTCGAACAGGTTCCGTTCGCTGCTTTTCTCGAAGGCCAATTTCGTTATCCCGAGCCGGAGGTCGCCAAATGATCGAGGTACCCTTCAGCCGCCCCGTCAAGGTCGAGCACCTGCCGCGCGACGGGCTCAACCAGACGATCGAGGCAAACGCCGACGAGCGCGCCGCGCTGGCGAAGTGGCACAAACTCCCAGATGTCGCGTCGCTGAACGCTCGCTTCGTCGTCAAGAAGTCGGGCAAGGGTGTTCGCGTCACCGGAGACATCCACGCCGAAGTCACGCGCGTTTGCGTCGTGAGCCTCGAAACGTTCCCGGTCGAGATCGAAGAGGAAGTCGACGTCAAGTTCGCCCCGATCGTCGAAGATCGGCCGGCGCGCGCGGAGCTTGACGTCACGATGGAGGAACTGGACGAGCCGGACCCCTTGATCGATGGCACGGTCGATCTGGGAGCGTTGGCGGCAGAGTTCATGGGGTTGGCGCTAGACCCTTACCCGCGCAAGCCCGGCGTCGAGTTCGAGTCGACGCTTGAGGATGACCCACAACCTTCGCCGTTCGACGCGCTCGGAGGTCTCGCGAAGGCCGATGACTGAGCTCGGACGCTTGTCTGGCCGCCAAGAATTTGGCCAGCATAGCTATTCTTTTGGTCAGTTTTGCATTCCAACGCTTGCCCAGCGCCTAAAGCGTTGCCTTGCACGCCGGAGCGGCTATTCTCCCGCCGCATTTTAGGGCGATGGAGCAACCGCCGGGTGGGAATCGAATTTTTTACATGAAACGCGACATCAGGATAGCGCTCGACGCGATGGGCGGCGATCACGGTCCGTCGGTCGTGATCGCGGCTGCGGACATCGCGCGCGAGCGACGGCCGGACATCCGATTCTTGATCTTCGGTGATGAGAAAATCGTGGGCCCATTGGTCGCGGCGCGCCCAGCGCTCGCCGCCAAGTCTCAGGTGTTTCACTGCGACGTGGCGGTCCAGATGACCGACAAGCCGAGCCACGCCCTGCGCCACGGTCGTCGCGTTTCGTCGATGTGGCGCGCGATCGAGGCGGTGAAGCGCGATGACGCCGATTGCGCCATTTCGGCTGGCAACACGGGCGCCTTGATGGCGATGGCCAAGGTCTGCCTGCACATGTTGCCGCTTATCGACCGCCCCGCGATCGCCGCGATGTGGCCGACCTTGCGCGGTGAATCGATCGTGCTCGACGTTGGCGCGACGATTGGGGCCGACGCACAGCATCTGATCGACCTTGCGGTGATGGGCGCTGCAATGGCGCGCATCGTGTTCGACATTGAGACGCCGACCGTCGGCCTGCTGAACGTCGGGGTGGAGGAGATCAAAGGCATTGAGGAAGTAAAGGCCGCCGGCCGCGCGCTACGCGAAACTCATCTGCCGAACCTAAGCTACCACGGCTTTGTCGAAGGCGACGATCTCGGCAAAGGCACGGTTGACGTGATCGTCACCGAGGGCTTCACCGGCAATATCGCGCTGAAGACCGCCGAAGGAACCGCCAAGCAGATCGGGCAATATATCAAAGACTCGATGAACGAGAGTTTCCTCTCTCGGCTTGGTTTCTTTCTGGCGCAGGGCGCATTTCGGGCTTTGCGCACCAAGATGGACCCCAGCCGCGTAAATGGCGGTGTGTTTCTAGGTCTTGACGGCGTTGTCATCAAAAGTCATGGCGGCGCCGATGCGGAGAGCTACGCAGGCGCGATAGAAGTCGGGTACGACATGGTTCGGCAAGAATTACTAGCCAAAATCCGTGAGATGATCGGATTGGCTAGCGAGGCGCGCGCGCCCGCCGCAACCGCCGCCGGCTTGTAACGCGAGAGAAGAGGCGTTTTGCGTATGACTAGAGCCCGCATTCGATCTGTCGTGCGCGGAATCGGCGCTTGTCTTCCTGAGCGTATCGTCACCAACCAGGATCTGGCGGCTCGGCTCGACACGTCGGACGACTGGATAACGCAGCGCACCGGCATCAAGCAGCGCCACATTGCGGGAGAAGGGGAGACCACCTCGACTTTAGGGACACGCGCGGCCCAACGCGCGCTCGCGAATGCTGGCCTGACGCCAGCCGACATAGACTTGATCCTGGTCGCGACTTCCACGCCCGACTACACCTTTCCCGCCGCGGCGACGCAGATACAGGCGGCGCTCGGCATGACCCATGGTGTCGCTTTCGACTTGCAGGCGGTTTGCTCTGGCTTCGTATTCGCGGTCACGACGGCTGACAAGTTCCTCGCCTCGGGTTCGCATCGGCGCGCATTGGTCATCGGCGCCGAGACGTTTTCGCGGCTGCTGGATTGGGAGGACCGCACGACCTGCGTATTGTTTGGCGACGGCGCGGGCGCGATCGTGCTCGAGGCGGCGCCGAGCGATGGGGCGCTCGGCTCTCCCGGCGTGATCTGCTCGCAATTGCGCTCCGACGGTCGCCACCGCGCCAAGCTGTTCGTCGATGGCGGCCCTTCCACCACGGGGACGGTCGGCCATTTGCGGATGGAGGGCAAGGAGGTCTTCAAACACGCGGTCGGCATGGTCACCGACGTGATCAAAGCCTGTTTCGCCGAAGCTGGCATCACCGCCGCCGACATCGACTGGTTCGTACCGCATCAGGCGAACCGACGCATCATCGACGCCTCCAGCGATAAACTCGGCATCCCCCGCGAAAAGGTGGTGGTGACGGTCGACCAGCACGGCAATACTTCGGCCGCTTCGATCCCGCTTGCGCTTTCCGTCGCCGTAGAGGACGGCCGGATTAAGCCCGGCGATCTCGTGATGATCGAAGCGATGGGCGGCGGCTTCACCTGGGGCGCCGCGCTGATCCGGTGGTGAGGTAAGCGCGGCTTTACCGCCCCCCTCTATACGCAAAGGGCTTCCTTATTCCGCCGGCGCCGCAGCCAGATCACCATCCAACGCATGTGCGCGCTTCGTCACTTTATGCCGTCCCGCTAGCATCGAGTCGATGTAGTCGAGATAGATGTAGACTACCGGCGTGATGTAGAGCGTCAGCACCTGCGATACGCAAAGGCCTCCAACTATGGCGATTCCGAGCGGCTGACGCAGTTCGGCGCCCGCCCCGGTCCCGAACGCGATCGGCAGTGAGCCCAGCAAAGCCGCCAGCGTCGTCATGATGATAGGGCGAAAGCGGATCAGCGCCGCCTCGCGGATCGCGGTCACCGCGTCCGCCCCTTCGCGCCGGCGGATCAGCGCGAAATCGACCATCATGATCGCGTTTTTCTTCACGATGCCGATCAGCAGCAGGATTCCGATGATCGCAATCACGGACAGGTCCATGTGGAAATATTCGAGCGCGATCAGCGCGCCAATGCCCGCAGAGGGAAGGCCGGACAGGATCGTGATCGGGTGGATGTAGCTCTCGTAGAGAACGCCGAGCAGGATGTAGATCGTCAGCACCGCCGCCAGCAGCAGCGCTCCCTGACCGGCCAGCGCTTGCTGGAACAATTGCGCATTGCCGGCAAAGCCGGTGATGATGCTGCCGGGCAGGTTGATCTTGT
>JAYTRP010000593.1:0-3298 GCA_043746145.1 Hyphomicrobiales bacterium
AGCGCGCGATGTTAATGGTGACGAAAGCCTCGAGTTCCGGATGCAGATGCACGGCGGTCTTGTGCAAGCCAAGCGTCTTCATCGGGTTCTGCAGAGCGACGTGGTTGCGATGCACGGGGAAGCCTGCGGCGGCGGCGACGATGTCAGCGACGTCGCGCGCGGAGACTGAGCCGTAGAGCTGACCAGTCTCGCCGGCCTGACGGATGATGACATAGCTCTGCCCGTCGATCTTCTGCGACTGTGTTGCGGCGTCGGCCTTCAAGTTGTCATTGCGCTGTTCGAGTTCGGCGCGCTGGCCCTCAAACTTCTTCTTGTTTGCTTCCGTGGCGCGCAAAGCTTTGGCGCGGGGCAGCAGGAAGTTACGGGCATAGCCATCTTTGACACGCACCGTTTCGCCCATATGTCCAAGTTTACCAACGCGTTCCAACAAAATCACTTCCATGACGTGTCTCCTTTTTAGTCAGGTGCGGGGTCGATAGGACTGCTGCGCGGCGGCTCGCGCTCGCAGTGAGGCGAAGCTCTCGATCAGACCGATCAAAGCTACAATGGGCAGCACCCAATGGGGCGCAATGGCGCAGGCGGCATAGAGCGCGACCAGCAATCCCGGCCGCGCGGGCGCGCGTCGGGATAGTGCGTGCAGCACCGCCAGCCCTTGCGCGAGGTAAAGAACCGCTGCGGCGGCGGCAATGATCAGGCCGAACTGGCTGATCGGCGCCGGAGCGAGGAAGCTCGCCGCGAAGGCGAGCAAAGTCGGCGCGGCTAGCACTACCGGCAATGACAGACCGGTCGGCACATCGACCCAGGGACGCGGAAGACGCTGCGAAAGCTGCGCCGACCGCGCGGCCAGATAAAGGTTAAACAGGTACATCAGCGTCGTCGACGCAGCCACGGCGACCGGGGCGAATTGCGCGACCACCTTGACCGCGGAATCGAGCGTCACATCGTTCGGCAGAGTTACGTTGCCGTCGTCTTCCGCCATCGACCGCAAAATTTCGCCGAGTGATGCGACGGCTTTGTCGTAGCCGCCATAGACGACGATCATCGTGATCAGCATGCCGACGCCGACGAGGGCGCCAAAGACGCCCGCCATCAGAGCAATAGCTCCAAGACTTGCGGGAGCGGCCGGCTTAGGGAGTTCAGAAGGGGTTGCCGCCGTGTTATTTTTCCGGCCCAACGTCGCAAACGAAAAACCCGGCGCCGATTTCAGTCCGGCGAAACCCGCAATCGCCCAGGCGGGCAAGGCGACCATCGCGCCGTATATCGCGCCCGATAGCGGTTCGACCGCGCCAGCGACCAGCGCACAGCTCGCAGCCAGCGCCACGAGTCCCACATCAAAACCCCAGCCGATCGTCGCGATCATAAGGGGCAGGGGCGCAAAATTGGCGAGCGCAAGGGCCATCGGCGTGCCACGGATCGTGACAATGCAGAGCAACGCTCCGGCAATGCCGGCGCCCAAGGCTATGGCTAGTTTTGGCCACATGGTTCCATCGCTGTCCCGCCCACCGGCGGTTAGGGACGGAGACTAGCTCCGCCCAACGTTTTCCCCACGCGGCGCGCGGGGAAGTTCGCGCGCTCTACAGCGCGCAACATTATCGAGAGATCAGCGGATCACGTAGGGCAGCAAGCCCAGGAATCGCGAACGCTTGATCGCGTTGGCGAGTTCGCGCTGCTTGGAAGCCGAAACAGCGGTAATGCGTGAGGGCACGATCTTGCCGCGCTCGGAGATGTAGCGCGACAGCAAACGCGTGTCTTTGTAGTCGATCTTCGGTGCGCCCGGCCCGGAAAATGGGCAAGACTTGCGACGACGAAAGAACGGGCGGCGGGGAGCGGTCGACATTAGTAACCTCCCTGATTGTCGTCACGCGGACGGCGGGGCGGCCGGTCGGGACGATCGCCACGCGGGGGACGGCCAGGACGATCGTCGCGATCCGAATCTTCACGCTTGCGCAGCATAGCCGACGGGCCAGCCTCGTGCTCGTCGACGCGCACCGTAATGAAGCGGATGACGTCTTCGTTATGGCCGAGTTGGCGCTCAAGTTCGTTGATCGCCGCCGAAGGCGCGTCAATGTTCATCAGCGTGAAATAGGCCTTGCGGTTCTTCTTAATGCGAAACGCAAGCGACTTGAGTCCCCACGCTTCGACTTTCGAAACGGAGCCGCCGCCTTGGGCGATCACGGTCTTTAGCGTCTCGGTCAGAACCTCGACTTGCGGCGCGGTAACATCCTGACGCGCGAGATAGATATGCTCGTACAGAGCCATGAAGTAGCCTCTCCTTTGTTCGAACGACGGCCCACGCCGAGCCCTTCGAGCCCACCAGGAGGCTCGACTTCAGGTTCATCGAAGGCGGGAACACGGGAGGACAAGCCCTAAGGCCCTGTCGCGACAAGCGCGACCCTCCGTTCAGCCCCCAGCGGGACGTCTCGAAGCGCGGGATATAAACGAGGCGGGCGGGAAGGCAAGGGGAAAGTCGCCGGCCGCTTCCGGCGCCCCGCCAACGCCGCCCGGTCGCCATAGCCGCGCCTCGCATTTGGGCTCCCGGCGCGTTTCGTACTACTATCTTCGCCGTTGAGCGTTGTAGAGGGTGCGTAACATGGATCTCGCGATTGCTGGTCGCAGTGCGATTGTTTGTGCTTCGAGCAAAGGGTTGGGCAAAGCGTGCGCGATGGCGCTTGCGCGGGCAGGGTGCCGGGTCGTTATTAACGGTCGCGATGTTGAGAGGGCGCGAGCGACGGCTGAGGAAATCAGGGTCGCAACGGGCGTCGAGGTGAAAGTCGTCACCGGCGATATCGGCGAAACTTCGGTACGCGAGGCGCTTATCGCCGCGTATCCGGAGATCGACATTCTCGTCAACAACAATGGCGGGCCGCCACCGCGGCCATTCGAGGCGATTAGCCGCGATAACATCCTGGCCGGGATCGAGGCCAACATGATTACCCCGATCGCTTTGATCCAGGCGATCGCGCCGGGCATGTCGCGGCGCAAGTTCGGGCGCATCGTCAATATCACGTCCGCCTCAGTGAGGGCGCCGATCGCGGGACTCGACGTCTCCTCGGGCGCACGGGCGGGGCTTACCGCTTTCGTCGCCAGCGCCGCTCGACATTACGTGCGTTTTAACGTGACAATCAATTCGATCCAGCCCGGATTGTTCGAGACTGACCGGGTGCAGCAGATGTACGCAGGCGACGCCGTCAAGGTCGCTGCCCGCACGGCCTCGATACCAGCGGGCCGCATGGGCTCGCCCGACGAGCTAGGCGCGCTTTGCGCCTTCCTTTCGAGCGCACATGCGGGCTATCTCTCC
>JAYTRP010000594.1:0-3290 GCA_043746145.1 Hyphomicrobiales bacterium
TTCCGGCGCGAACCACGTTCGCTGGCGGCGCCCAATTCGGACGGGTTTCCGTTCGCGGTCCACTGATGCGCGACGCACGCGATCTCGTGGTGTCCGTGCCGCCACGGGAATTGCAGGCGATCCGGCCGCCGGGCTCAGTATTTCCCGCGCAGGCGCTGACAGGCGCCCCAATTTCAAACGAGTTGCGCCTGGCGCTTGGTCTGTTCACGCGCGGCGCGGACCAAAATCTCCTGATCGTAGCGCGACCGGAGATGTTCACGCATGGCGAGAGCCTCAGATGGCTTCGTACGCAGATCGGCGACGCGCGCCAGCATCTGGCATTCAGCGATGGAACGACGATCTCGTTGCTGCCCGACGTAGACAACCATGTCTTCTTCTATGGCGCGGGGCGGCGCGCGGATGTCGCCGCGCTCGACGTGCTCGAGACAAGAGTCCCTGAAATTTTTCGCCAAGTGCAATCGCAAGTTAACACCGCCTATCGCTTTGGCGAAATGCGCCATGCGCCCGATTGTTACGTCTGGCCCGGCGTGCACGACGATCCAAAGCCGGAGGCGAAGTTGCTCAGATTTTTCTCGCACCCTTATTCCGTTGCGGAAAGTGTGGCGCGTATTCTCTACTGGGGCGAAGTTTTCGCGCGCGGCGGCGCATTTACGCGTGGGCATTATATCCCGCTGACCGAGGCTTCGCTCGACGATCGCGATTTCCTACGCGCTGTCGCGGGTGAGATCGCGTTGACCTTCTTCAGACCTGAAAGCGTGGTGGTGCTTCGCCTGCCCATGCCGGGCAGTGCGATCGAGGCGCGGATCGAGGCGACGCTGCGAGCGCTGCGGACCGTAAACGCACCCATTCCCGGCATAGCCAGCGCGAACGTCTATTTCGCCCTAGACGACGCACCCCGCGCGCAACTGGCCGCGCTCGCGCCGCTGCAGGACTTTTTCGCGCACGACAGTTTCGATTTCTGGCGCCATGGCGCCAAATATTATGCAGGCTTCGCTTCGCTCCGGGTCGCGGCCCGCCGTCGTCGCCACGCGCCCGGGGCGCTGCCGTTGCTTGTACGGGAACTGACCGGACACGACGCCACGCTTGTTTGGCCCTCGCTCCGCGATGCGAGCCGCGCGTGGGGTCCGCTATGATGCAGCGCCGCCCGCGATTGACGATCGACGTCGGCTATCTCTTCGACGCGCAATGGACCGGCCTTGCCGTGTTCACGCGACGATTGATCCGGGCGCTGCAACGGCATGGCGGCATTGATATGGATTTCGCGAGCGATCTCGTCCGCTTGTCCCCCGCGCGCGTCAACGAAGCGCTCGCGATGCGCACAGGGGTTTATCTCAGCGACGACTTCGAATCGCGGCGCACCGAAGGTTACGGCGTCGTCGACCCTGCCACGCCGATATTCTATCCCGCCAACAAGCGCCGCGCCGGTCTTCTGCCGCGAGAGGCGAGCGTCGTGCACGACCTGACCACATTGTTCATGCCGGATACGCACGACCCTACCAATGTCGCGCATCACCTCGACTATTTCGTGCGCGAACTCGCGAGCGATGAGGCGATTTTCTGCCCTTCAGAGGCAACGCGCGCTTCGCTCACGTTGGCGCTCCCCTCGACGAAGTCCAAGGCGCGGTTGCTGCCGCAATACGTCGATTGGCCTAGCGGATTCGAGGCGATGGACCGCAACGCGCCGCCAATTCGGCTCGGCCGCTACGCTGTCGTCGTCGGCACGATCGAGCCGCGCAAAAATTTACGGTTGCTGGCCGAGGCGCTTGCGCGGCCAGAGACCGAACGGCTGGGCCTGAGTTTCATCGTGATAGGCAAAGACGGTTGGGGTGAGGATGCGTTCGCCAATCTTAGTCCGGAGCAGCGTCGCCGGGTTCGCTTTACCGGATTCGTCTCCGAATTCGTGAAGTACCGGCTGATCCGCAGCGCTGAATTTCTGATCTATCCCGCGCTCGCGGAAGGTTTCGGCATTCCCGCGCTGGAGGCGATGAGCCTCGGCAAGCCGGTGCTGGCCTCGCGCTCTACCAGTCTTCCCGAAGTGATCGAGGATGCCGGAATCTACTTCGATCCGTTCTCGATCGGGGACTTCATCGGCGCGCTGCAAACGATCGCCGGCCGCGCGAAACTAGCCGAACTCGGCGGAAAGGCGCGGATTCGCGCGCGCGCCTTCACGTCCGAACGGATGGCTCAGCCGGTAGTCGCGTGGGCGATGGGCGAATAGAGCCAAACTGAACGCGCGACACCGGCGAACCGAGCCGAAGCGGCAATGTCGCGGTTCCCGGTTAGATCATCGCCTAGGCGGCTTGCCCTTGCGACAGCAACGCGTCGAAATAGGCGATCGTGCGCTTGAGGCCCTCGCGTAGCGGCACCGTCGGATTCCAATCAAGAGTATGCTGCGCCTTCGTGATGTCGGGACGGCGCTGCCGGGGATCGTCCTGCGGCAAGGATTCGTACGTCAGCTTCGACGCTGAACCTGTCAACTCGATCGTAAGCTCGGCGAGTTCGATCATTGTGAATTCTCCGGGATTGCCGAGATTGATCGGTCCCGTCACATTTCGCGGTGTGTTCATCAATCGGACAAAGCCGTCAATTAAATCGTCGACATAGCAGAACGAGCGTGACTGGCTGCCGTCGCCGTAGATTGTGATGGGTTCGCCGGTAAGCGCCTGGACGATAAAATTCGACACGACGCGACCGTCATTGGGGTGCATATGCGGTCCGTAAGTGTTGAAAATCCGCGCGACCTTGATCTCGAGTCCGTGCTGGCGGTGATAGTCGAAAAATAGCGTCTCGGCGCACCGCTTCCCTTCGTCGTAGCAGGAGCGGGGACCAATGGGATTGACGTGACCCCAGTATTCCTCGGGCTGCGGATGCACCGCCGGATCGCCGTAGACCTCCGAGGTGGAGGCTTGGAATATGCGGCACTTCAGCCGCTTGGCGAGGCCCAGCATATTGATCGCGCCATGCACGCTGGTCTTGGTCGTCTGCACCGGATCATGTTGATAATGAATCGGCGAGGCGGGGCAGGCGAGATTGTATATCTCGTCTACTTCGACGAACAGCGGGAAGGTCACATCGTGCCGCATTAGCTCAAATCGGGAATTGCCGAGTAGATGCTCGACGTTTGCTTTGCGGCCGGTAAAGAAATTGTCGATGCACAATACGTCGTGACCATCGTTCAGCAGTCGCTCGCAAAGATGCGACCCTAGAAAACCCGCGCCGCCCGTGACCAGAATTGCCTTGCGATCCATACCGCCTGCTCCAATTGACCATTCGTGATAAGTGATCGCGGC
>JAYTRP010000595.1:0-3279 GCA_043746145.1 Hyphomicrobiales bacterium
CTCGAATGGGCGGCGGAAGCGGGAGACATCGCCGATGCGGCCTCGCTGACCCGCTGGCTCGAGGACCTTTGCGACCACGGCGGCCCGCGCAGCGACGCCATCCTGTTCGCCGCCGCCTTCCACGCGGTCGCCTTGGGCGACACCGCCAGCCTCGCCAGCGCCAACGAACTCGCGATTGCGCTGGCGGGATCCTCGGAGCGACGGCTCGAAACCACCGCGCAAGGCACGGCCTTCGTCACCGCCGCCCGCGCCGCCTGGGACTGCGCACCGCTCGCGCTGTTCCCCCTGGGCGAGCCGGTCGCCTACCCCATCGCTGTCGGCGCGACCACGGCGGGACATGGGCTCGACCTCGCGATTGCCCTGCCCGCCTTCGCTGTCGCCCTATTCGCCAATCTCGTCTCCGCCGCCGTCCGTCTCAGCGTCATCGGCCAGACCGACGGGCAGCGGGTCTTAGCCAGCCTGCTCCCTCGCCTGACAAACATGGCGGCGCAGAGCTTGCACGGACGGCTCGACGAGATCGGCGGCTGCGCGTTCCGCTCCGAACTCGCGGCCCTCCGACATGAAACGCAATATTCGAGGTTGTTTCGCTCATGACGTCAATCAAGCAGCCGCTGCGGGTGGGCATTGGCGGTCCGGTCGGATCGGGTAAGACCGCGCTGATGGAGCAGCTTTGCAAGCGCCTGCGCGATGAGTTCGACATCGCGGCGATCACCAACGACATCTACACCAAGGAAGACGCGCGCATTCTGGTCGAGGCGGGCGCGCTCTCTCCAGACCGCATCCTGGGCGTCGAGACCGGGGGCTGCCCGCACACCGCGATCCGCGAGGACGCCTCGATCAATCTGGCCGCGATCGACGACATGCGGCGGCGCTTTCCCGCGCTCGACCTGATCCTGATCGAGTCCGGCGGCGATAATCTCGCCGCCACCTTCTCGCCCGAGCTCGCCGACATTACGATCTATGTGATCGACGTTTCGGGCGGCGAGAAAATCCCGCGCAAAGGCGGTCCCGGCGTCACGCGCTCGGACCTGCTGGTGATCAACAAGATCGACCTCGCGCCTTATGTCGGAGCCTCGCTCGAAGTGATGGCCCGCGACGCCGCGCTGATGCGCAAAACGAGGCCGTTCGTGATGGCGAACATGAAGACCGGCGTCGGCGTCCCCGAGGTGATCGCCTTCCTGCGCCAAAAAGGCGGCCTCGGGGCTTGAACCCGGGCTAAGCTTGCGAGACAAAGGCGCACGCCTTCGCACTCGACGCGAGGGTCGCCCGGGTCCGCATGTTCAACGGGTTTCCCGTTATCGCCGCCGCGATTGGCTATGTGCTGCTGCTGTTCGCGCTCGCCTGGTGGGGCGACAACGGCGGCGGCAAGTTCATGGTCGGACGCCGACGCACGCTCGTCTATGCGCTGAGCCTGGCGATCTACTGCACATCCTGGACCTATTACGGGTCGGTCGGCCTTGCTTCGGCGCGGGGCTTCGATTTCCTGCCGATCTATATCGGGCCGATCCTGGTGATCGGCCTGGGGCAGCGGTTGGTGCGCCGAATCGTCGAGATCGCCAAGGCGCAAAACCTGACCACGGTCGCCGACTTCGTCTCGGCGCGCTACGGGAAATCGCCCACGGTCGCGACGATCGCTGCGCTGATCGCGCTGATCGGCGCCGCCCCTTATATCGCGCTGCAGTTGAAGGCGATCACGCAGACGATCATGATTGTGCTCGCCTCGTTCCAGCGTGGCGTGTTGACGCCCGACCCGCCCTCGCCGGGATTTTCGCTCGCCGTCGCCTTGCTGCTCGCGGCCTTCGCGATGGCGTTCGGCACCCGCCGTCTCAATCCCGCCGAGCGGCAGGACGGCTTGATGCTGGCGATCGCGGCCGAGTCGCTCGTCAAGCTGGTCGCGTTCCTCGCCGTTGGCGCCTTCGTGGTGTGGGGCTTGTTTGGCGGCCTCGGAGCGCTCGCGCGGCTTGCCGCCACCCCGGCGATCGCTAGCAAACTTTGGGTTACGCCCGATCCCGGGCTGTGGCTGATCGTCACCATTTTATCGGCTAGCGCCACGCTGCTGCTGCCGCGCCAGTTTCACGTGACGATCGTGGAGAACGCCGACGTTCGCGACGTCAAAGCCGCCGCTTGGATATTTCCGCTCTACCTCGTTGCAATCAATTTATTTGTCGCGCCGCTCGCCATCGCCGGCCTCACGATGTTTCCAGCGGCGGGTTTCGACCGCGACATGACGGTGCTGGCGCTTCCGCTGCACGCCCATGCGCCCGCGCTCGCGTTGCTGACGATGATCGGCGGGGTATCCGCGGCGACTGGCATGGTCGTGGTCGACAGCGTGGCGCTCGCCATCACGGTCTCGAACGATCTCGTAATGCCCGTGCTGTTGCGGCGGCGGCGCGCGCAATCGGCGGCTGGGGCCGGCGAAATCGGCGCTCGCGTGCTAAAAGTCCGGCGCGCGGCGATCCTGTTCGTGCTCGCGCTTGGGTTTCTCTACGCGCAATTCGCCAGTGCGGCGGCGCTTGCCGCGATCGGCTTGCTCTCCTTTGCCGGGGTCGCGCAGATCGCGCCGGCTTTTCTCGGCGGCCTCGTGTGGCGGCGCGGAACTGCGCGCGGCGCGGCTTTGGGCATGGGCGTTGGGTTTCTCGTATGGGGTTACCTCCTGTTTCTGCCCTCGCTGGCGACCGAGGGGGCGCTCGCTGAAATGCTCGGCGCGGGGCCGCTCGGGATCGACTGGCTTCGACCCGCCGCGCTGGTCGCGTTCGCGCCCAGTCCGCTGGTTGGCGGCGTGGTCCTGTCGCTTGGGCTCAATCTCATCATTTTCGTGCTCGCCTCGCTGACGCGCCAGCCAACCTTGCTCGAACGAACGCAGGCGTCGGCTTTCATAGGGGACGGGCCGAGTGGCAAGCCGCAGGCGTTCCGGCTCTGGCGCGCTTCGGCGACGATCGGCGACATCGAGGCGACGGCGGCCCGCTTTCTCGGCGCCGCTCGCGCGCGAAAATCATTCGACGCGTTCTTCGCCGAGCGCGGCGTTCAGCGACACGCGAGCGACGAGGCCGACGCACTATTGGTCCGGCACGCCGAGCATCTGCTCTCGCCAGCAATCGGCGCCTCGACCTCGCGGCTTGTGCTGTCGCTGCTGCTGCGAAGGCGCGGCCTATCGGGAAAATCCGCGCTGAAGATGCTCGACGAGGCGTCGGCGGCGATCCAGTCGAGCCGCGAGCAATTGCAACATGCGCTCGACCACGCGCGCCAAGGCATTACGGTTTTCGATTCCAATCTGGCATT
>JAYTRP010000596.1:0-3269 GCA_043746145.1 Hyphomicrobiales bacterium
CGGGAGACATTGTTTCGATTGAGACCACGACCAGCTTCAACGGCAATGCGCAGACCAACCTTAAGATGGCCGTCGTCCTCAGCGCCAATGCTTCGACCGGCGCCGTCGCCCTCGACCGGCCGATGGATTTCGCTTCGGCGAGCGACCAACTGCGAAAGCTGACCAACGGCGCTGCGACGTCAGGGTGGCCGAACCTTGTCTCGGGCATCCCCGCTTACGCCTCTTACCGCGTCGGCGTGATCGGCGGGGCCTGGATTGGAAACTCTTCGACGGGCCCGCATCATGCCGCGTTCAACGCCAACGGCGGCTGTCTCGATTGCACCTTCGACGTCGATAGCGCCGTCAATCTCGGCTTCGGCGTCGCCTACGGAAATTTGTTTCAGACGTCGACCTTTCGCGCGCGCTATCAGCGGCTCAATCGCACGCCGATGGAAATGGCGCTCAACTCCAACGACAACACAGTCGATTTCGGTACGATCGACCTTGCCGGCGCGCTGATCACGGACGCGCCCTCGACCTGGGCCGTCGCGCTGGATCAGGGCGCGAGGAACAATGTCGTCCACATCAAACAGGTCAAACACTTTAACGGTCAAGTTCCCGTCGCTCTCTACGCCAATGGGGCCGTCACGTCGGGCGGCGGCGATGCGGTCACGGCGAGCATTCTCGTTCCAAGCGTCACTTCGGCCGCGGTCAACACAGGCGGAACGAATTACGGCTCGAACTTTACGGGTAACATTCAGTGGTCTGGCGCTGGCTGTCTCGTAAACCCGGTCCTGAACGTCACCGCTAATTCCTCTGGCGTCATCACGACCGTCAACTCCGTTGTCGTTCCCGGCTATTGCCCCACGCTCCCCTCGTCCGCTGCGACTTGGACGGCGCTCACGCTCAACGCGGGCACGGGCGCGAGCTTCACGTCGACGGGCGTGCTTTCGTACACTGCGAGCTACACGACGCTGTCGGGCGATGGTCTCTCTCAGGTCGCCACAGGTCTGACATCGGCGCTGAATGCGCTTGCCGGGTTCACTTCCGCCGGGTTTACCGTGACCGCCTCGGCGGCCAACGTTCTCATTTCGAACAGCACGCCAGCGGTCTATTTCTCGGCAAGCGGGACATCAGCTAACGCCCTCAACATATTGTTGGCGGCGACCAACGTTGTCGACATCTTCGCCGCGAACAACAACGATGTCACGATCGACTCGATCTCGGGCGGCTCCATCACGGGGGCGATGGCGACGATCAACGACCCATCGTACACGGGAACTTCGCCAGGGACTGCCGGAAATATCGTCCGCGTCAAGGCGAGCAATCTCGCTTTCCAGAACAATTACGCTGTCCTGTCGGGTCCAGCCGCGCAGCAGAACGTCATCACCGCCGATGGCGGCTGGTGGCATGGGCCGTTGTGGACGCCGGCGAATGCGCTCTGGATGCAGCCTGGCGCCGGTTCGAATTTCGCGGCGAACGTCGGCGCGCACAACATGCTCTATCGGATCAACCTCGACGGCGCGAACGCGCAACCCTCTTGTGGTCAGAACGACGCGACTAATGTTTTTGAAGACCTCTACACGCCCCAGACAGCAAGCGTAACGACGAACAACAATTGGTTGTTGGCGTCGCAGTTCTGCACTTATCGAAACGTCGCCAGCCACAATCTGAATATCTTCAAAACCTATCAGGGCGCTTTTGGTCCTGTCACAGTCTCGACGGGCAACGTCAATTTACCCGGAGGCACATTTTCTCCGCAGGCAAGCACGCCGTTCGATCTCTACGGCGTGCTGACTGTGACCGCTTCGGGCATAAAGACGGGCACAGCGGGAGCGTCAACCGGAACTGTGTCGTTTGTCGGTTGCGTCATAACTTTCTCCATTCCCGCCGATGCGACATCTTGGGATTGGACAGCGCGCTACGAACAGATAGGCACGGCCAATCTCAAAGGTGAGCTGAAACTCTCGTCCACCTCGGCGGGAACGCCGACCGTAATACCAACGACATGCGCCGCCACGCCATTCGTTCTGGGCAATTACGCAACGACGTTCACGGCATTGACCGGGTCCGACAATAATAGGGTCAACAGCGTTCGCGTCCAGACGACGAGCCCCTTCATGAATAGTGGCGCGCAATGACTTCGGCCCCTGGCTCGCGGCCGCGGTCTATCTGGGCGCGACGACATTACCCGATTTCATGCAGGTGCGCCTGATTTCTGAACGGCTCTGGCGTCCCTCAGCCTCGCTCTACAACATGCCGTCGGGGCAATAGCCACCATAGAACTTGATCACCATAAAGCGCTCGCTGATCCCGCGCGCGCTCTTGAGGTGATCATCGTGGGGCTGATTGGCTCGGCGATCGTGCTTCGTAACAATCGTTGGGGTGCTTTATGACGCCTACGTTTATCTATAACCCGATGCACTACACGATCCCCGAATTTCGCGCCATGCTCGCGGGCCTCCCGTTAGGCGAATGGCGTCCGAAATTCCCGACGCTGCACAATACTGGCGTCCCCAGCCTCGCACAGTGGATGGCCTATGCACCGACGCCGCAAGAGCGTTGGGGCGCAAACCTCAATCGCTACTATCAGGGCATGGGCTGGCACGCCGGCCCGCACTTGGTCGTCTGCCCAAATTACGTGTGGGTTCTCTGCGATCTGATGCAGCCGGGCGTTTCGGTCTCGTGCTGGAACTCTGAAACGTTCGGGATTGAAATGGTCGGCAACTACGAAGTCGGCGGCGACGATTTTAGCGTCGGTGAGGGCGCCAAGGTGCGCGACAATGCGACGGCCGTGCTAGCGGCGCTCGCGGAAAAGTTCGGTTGGGGCGACCTGGCGCAGATCGCGGCCGGATCAAAGGGCTTGCACTTCCACCACGATTGCGCCCGCGATCGTCACGCCTGCCCGGGGTCCAAGGTCAGCAAGCGGGACATACTGGGAAGGATCGCGGCCCTACGCGGCCCATTGCCGGCGGTCACCGCGCCCGCCGCAGTTCCGTTCGAGCGATTGGCGCCGGAACACATGACGCTGCCAGATCTCGTCAGCGTTAGCGATATCCAAGCCGCATTGAACCGGATCAACCTAGTCTCGGCAGCAGCTTCTCCTTCATCAATCATCACGCTTATGGTTGACGACGAGTATGGTGAGGCGACGCGTGCGGCCGTGGAGACCTTCCAGCAGGCAAACCGCCTAACGGCGGATGGATGGGTAGGCCGCGAAACACATTTTGCTTTAGTTGGCGCCCTCAAGAGGCTCACCGCCTAGCCTTCTCGCCTTACTTATATTCGAA
>JAYTRP010000597.1:0-3264 GCA_043746145.1 Hyphomicrobiales bacterium
TCAAACGCGAGTTGCCGATCGACCTATTGACGCTCAACATGCTGACCCCCCTGCCCGGCAGCGAAGACCATCGCACGATGAAAAATAAGGGAGTCTGGATGGATCCGGACTTCAACAAGTACAATCTCAACAATCGAGTTACGCATCATCCTGTGATGAGCGACAAGGAAATGGATGAAGCGTTCTTAGAGGCGCACATGTCGTTCTATTCTTTTGAACACATGGCGACCACTTTCAAACGAATGGTGCAGCTCGGAAACGGTATGAGACTTACCATGACCGCGATGTTGCTTTGCTATCGCGAAGGTATGCTGCAGGATCAGGCGAGCTACGCCGAGTTCGGCTTTGGCCGTATCGTCCGGCGTAAGCAGCGCCGCTATGGGCTGCCGATCGAGTCCCGGTTCATTTTTTATCCCCGCGAGACTCTGCGATTCATCAAAAAGAATGCGGTTTATGCGACCACTTATATCAGACTGCGGCTACTGCTGACCGATGCGTGGCGCAATTGGAACAAGCAGCACATTAATCCCTACATCGATGAGTCGCTTGCCGCCGCCTCGACCGCCGATCCGATCGTGCGCGAGACCATGGGCCGCAGCACAGTGAACGCGCTTCGACGTCAAGAGAAACGTGGCGCCGCGGTAGAGACGGTCTAATCGAAGCTCAAAGAAAACCCCGCTCGGTGGGCGCACCGGTGGGGCTTGTTATAGGATTGTGGAGCGGCGTTCACGCCGCCCGTTCGTCACCCGGCGGCGGCTCGCGAAGCACGTAGCCCCGGCCCCAAACCGTCTCGATGTAGTTTCTACCCTGACTGGCGGTGGCGAGCTTCTTGCGCAGCTTACAGATGAACACGTCGATAATTTTAAGCTCTGGCTCGTCCATCCCGCCATAGAGGTGATTGAGGAACATTTCCTTGGTCAGGGTGGTGCCCTTGCGGAGGCTCAGCAACTCCAGCATCTGGTATTCTTTGCCGGTCAGATGCACACGCGAGCCGTCTACCTCCACCGTCTTCTGATCCAGATTGACCGTGAGATCGCCGGTGATGATCACCGATTGCGCGTGTCCCTTGGAACGACGGACGATCGCATGAATGCGAGCAACCAGTTCGTCTTTGTGGAATGGCTTGGTCAGATAATCGTCGGCGCCGTGGCCGAGGCCCTTCACTTTATCCTCAATCCCCGCCATGCCCGAGAGGATAAGAATAGGCGTCTTTATCTTTGTGACGCGCAGTGCTCGAAGCACTTCGTAGCCCGACATGTCAGGCAAATTCAGGTCGAGAAGAATAATATCGTAGTCATACAGTTTGCCGAGGTCGATCCCCTCCTCGCCAAGGTCCGTGACATAGACATTAAAATTTTCAGACTTGAGCATCAACTCGATACTCTGCGCCGTTGCGCTATCGTCTTCTATTAGAAGCACCCGCATCTTAAGATCCTCGCCCCTTGACCTACCGCGCGTGTTTCATTGCAACTGGCCGAACCGCCGCCGCCGCAGGGCCGCCCGAATCGTCTCTCGAATGCGCCCTAAGTGTTAACAAATCCTGATTCACTGCCGCAAGCCTTTTCCGTATGTCGCCTCACAACAGCCAGCTTTTTGATTTAACAGGCTTATTTGGGAACAGCCTCTTAAAGCTTTATGTGAGGAAACCGCTGTAACAGATTCAACTGACTCACGCTTACCGACCTATGGCCCCCCCGCGAAAAGGCGTGGTTGTCAAATCCGGTTCATGCTCACAATGGAGTGTTAACGATCCGGGTTAACGCCGCCCTAATGCCTCGCGTAAGGTTTGCAGAATTTAGCAAGAAGTTCCTGCATCTCTGAGCGGCTCGCCCCGGTTCGTAACCACGTAGCAACTTTCATTCCCCAATCTCGCCGCAGTCTGGTGGGGCGGTCGTCGGGCGCAAAGAGTTCGATTGTGGGGAGTGCGTAGGTATGAAGTCGCGAGACACGCTCATCCGGCTGAAGCGTTTTCAGGTCGAGGAAAAGCGCCGCCGTGTTCGTCAGATCGAAATGATGGTCGCGGAGTTTACGCGAATGATCGGCGATCTGGAGCGAGAGATCGCCAATGAGGAGAAGCGGGCCGGGATTAGTGATCCCGCTCACTTCGCCTATCCCACCTATGCCCGCGCCGCGATCGGGCGACGGGATAATCTCAAGAGCTCGATTGCCGAGCTCGCGGTTCAGATCGAAGACGCTAAGTCGGCGCTCGAGGAAGCGCTTGCCGAGCTACAGAAATACGAGTCGCTCGACGGACGCGAAAAGGGCGGCGATCGCGCGATGGAAGCGGCCCGCGTTTAACGCGGCCGATTTAACGCGCCAGCGTTCGGCGCTGGCCGGTTGCGGTGCGAGCCTCGATGAAGTAAGCGAAGTTCAATACCGGGAACCGGGGGCGGACGGCAATGACGGACAATTCTGGCGCGGCTAAGATCGACATCGGCGTCGACCTCAACGCGCATGAAAAGATGTACGATTCTTTCATTGCGCTGACGCAAAATATTACTGCGCTTCTTCTCTGCATCGTGCTCCTGCTGCTTCTTTGGGGCATCGAGGGCCACGGTGGCTTGGCGTTGATCGGCTTGGTCGTCGCAGCCATCGCTAGCGTGTTAGGCTCCTTCACGGATAAGGGCTGGAAGCTCGTTGTGCCGGTGTTCTTGTTGATCGGGCTTGTCTGCATCCTGGCCTGACGCGCCCTCACGCGCAGCTCTAATATTGGCTGGGACGACGTCATGCGGATCGGCATTGCTAAAGAATCCGACGCGCGCGAGACACGAGTCGCCGCGACGCCGGAGACTGTGAAAAAATTTATCGCTTTGGGCGCTGTTGTCGTTGTTGAGCGCGACGCCGGAGTAAACGCCGGGGTTCCCGACGCGGATTACGCAAGCGCCGGCGCGATGTTGGTCGACGCCGACGAGGCGCTCGGCGCCGACATCGTGCTCAAAGTGCGACGCCCTGCCGAGGCAGAACGCGCTAAGCTGAAATCGGGCGCGCTCGTCATCGCGACGATGGACCCCTACGGCCACAGCGACGAAATCGCGGCTTTGGCGACATCGGGAGTCGCGGCATTCGCAATGGAATTGATGCCGCGCATTACGCGCGCACAGGTGATGGACGTACTTTCCTCGCAGGCTAATCTGGCGGGATATCGCGCGGTGATTGACGCGGCTGCGGAATTTGGCCGCGGCATGCCGATGATGATGACGGCCGCCGGCACGGTTCCCGCCGCCAGGGTTTTCATCATGGGCGTCGGCGTCGCGGGTTTGCAGG
>JAYTRP010000598.1:0-3264 GCA_043746145.1 Hyphomicrobiales bacterium
GCCTGAAACCGGCGGCTGGGGAGAGCCGGAATTCTGGGATTCGATTTCAAACCGCAGCGACTTCGAGTCGCCATCCTCGAACGACACGGCGCGGATGTCCGAGGAGATCGTCGCTCCTTCGTTGCGCTGCAATTGCGTCAACTGACGAAAATTGGAGGCGTAACCCTCGCAGACCGAACCGCGAAATTCGTAGGCAATCAAGCCCGTAGCGCCGACAGGCTGCTCACCGCCCGGGCGATGGTTGTCCGTATCTGCAAGCGCGATTTCATAGGCCGCCCTATGAGACGCAAGCGGCATCAGCGCGTCCGCGCGTGCAACTCCCGCCATCGCAGCCAGGCTCAAGACCGGAGCCAGCCCGAAGTTCGCAGCCAAGCTCAAGACCGTCCACGAAATCCCCGTCTTCATTTTTCGCTCCGGCCGCATCGCTTCACATGTCTTCGTGTGCCGTTTATTTCCGGCGCTTTCGTGACTTACCCACGCTTTATTCGTTATCCGACTGTTTGAACGGTCCCCAAGCTTCCTCGAGCGCGCCTGAATCGTCCAGCGGTTCTTCGTCGGGACGCAGCGCCTCGGCGTCGTCGGGCCGCGGCACGCCAAAGCCTTGCGGCAGCTTGCCCTCGAATAGGCCGGCTCCCTGCAACTCATCGAGGCCAGGGAGATCACCGACCGCGTCGAGGCCAAAATGGATGAGGAACTGCGGCGTTGTGCCATAGGTAATTGGGCGACCCGGCGCTTTGCGCCGGCCGCGCATTCGAACCCACGCCGCTTCCATCAGCACGTCGATCGCACCTTTCGACACCGCGACACCCCGGATATCCTCGATCTCGGCGCGAGTTACAGGCTGATGGTAGGCGATAATCGCCAGCGTTTCGATTGCAGCGCGAGATAGCTTACGCTTATCCTGCGGTTCGCGCGCCAGCAGCCATGCCATATCGGGGGCGGTGCGGAACATCCAACGCCCGGCGACCCTGGCGACGTTGACGCCCCGCCCGGCGTACTGACGCTGCAACTCGGCGAGCAGCGGCTCAAGGTCGCAACCGTGCGGCAGTCGCGCCTGTAGCGCGCTCTCCAGCATGGGCTCCGCCGATGCAAACAGCAGCGCTTCCACCACGCGAAGGTCTTCCGGGCGGAACTGCGGCTCAATTGTTTCAAAGAGTTGTGCGACGACGCCCATGCTTCTCCTCAAGCGGCGGTCTCCTGCGTCATCGAGACTGCTGCGCGTAAATAGATCGGCGCGAACGTGCTCTCCTGCCGCAATTCGATCAGTCCCTCACGCACGAGTTCGAGTGAGGCTGAAAAGGACGAGGCCCGTGCGCTGCGACGCTTTTCCGGGTCGACGCAAAATTGTATCAAATATTGGTCGAGGTCCGTCCAATGGGCTGACTGACCAATCAGCCGAATAAGAATATCTCGCGCTTCGGCGAGCGACCAGACATCGCGTGGCTTCATGCGAATATAGGTTCGCGCGCGCTTCTGCGACTGGCGGGCATAAGCCGAGATCAGGTCGTAGAGGGTCGCCGAGAAGGTAGGCGCTGCTTTTATGTCAATCGATTCCGGAGCGCCGCGGGCGAAGACGTCCCGGCCCAAGCGGGTGCGCGCGATGAGCAACTCGGCCGCGCGGCGGATCAGTTCGAGTTTGCGAAGCCGCTCCGCCAGCGCCTCGGCAAGGTCGCCCGCGTCGTTGACTTCGATCTTGGGCGGCGAGGGCAGCAGCAGGCGCGACTTCAGATAGGCGAGCCATGCCGCCATCACGAGATAATCCGCGGCAAGTTCAAGCCGCAACTTGCGCGCAGCCTCGACGAAGGCCAGATATTGATTGGCGAGTTCAAGGATCGAGATGCGCGCAAGGTCGACCTTTTGCCGACGCGCGAGTTCCAGCAAAAGATCCAGCGGCCCTTCAAAACCGTCGAGGTCGACGGTGAACGCCGGCTCGCCGACCACGCGATCGGCTTCGAAATCGCTATCCCAATGAGGCGTCTTCGCCAACCCGCCTGCCCCGCTTTCAACGCCCGGCTCGGTTCACAATGCCCGATTCGTGCAATTGCAAAGCATGACCCGCGATCAGGGCCCGCGCAAGGCGCGCTCGCTGCGCGTCTGGATCATAGCGCAAAGGGTGACTAAGCAGCTCTCGATCTTAACCCTAGATATAAAGGTAAACAAAAGCTTTACGAACGTTACTGTCGGCTTTTTATTGCGCCTGTGAATAAACGAGGTAGCGTAACTTCAAGGATTGAACGAAGCGAGACGATAATCTGAACAACAGCTTCGTATCGATCTAAGAGAAGACCTCGTGGAGCGCTCGGGTCCGCCGCATCTCTCGGGTCCATGAGGTCGGCCGGTCTAGGGCAGTCAAGGAGTGGCCTCCTCAATGACTATACTGGACCGGCCACTTACTTTCAAGCTGAGCTTAGTACCGACGCAGCAAGCTGACCAACTTACCCTGAATCTTAACGCGATCTGGTCCAAATATGCGTGTCTCATAGGCTGGATTGGCGGCTTCGAGCGCGATAGATGCGCCACGCTTGCGTAATCGCTTCAGCGTCGCCTCCTCATTGTCGATCAAGGCGACTACGATATCGCCAGTTTCCGCCGAATCCTGTTTGCGGATGATGACGGTGTCGCTCTCGTGAATGCCGGCTTCGATCATCGAGTCGCCGCGCACTTCAAGAGCGTAATGTTCGCCGGCTCCCAGAAAGTCCGCAGGCATCCCGATCGTCTGGGTGCGGGTCTGGATCGCCTCGATCGGCGTACCTGCCGCGATCCGGCCCATCACAGGGATCATGACCGGCGGATTGTCGTTTCCAGGCGCGTGCGATGTACCGGGCCGGACGCGGCCAAGACTGCCCGGGATGATGCTCGGCAAGAACGTACGTGGCCGCGCCGGCGTCGCCACGGTTGCCGATTCCGGGAGTCTGAGAACCTCTATCGCCCGTGCGCGATTAGCAAGGCGCTTGATAAAGCCGCGCTCCTCCAAGGCCATGATAAGACGGTGGATTCCCGACTTCGACCGCAGGTCGAGCGCCTCCTTCATCTCGTCAAAACTTGGCGGCACGCCCTCGTCCTGCAGCCGCTCGTGGATGAAGCGCAACAGTTCGCTTTGTTTCTTGGTAAGCATGTCCGGCTCCTCGGGACGGGCGAATCGCCCTAAGCGCAGCGTCGCGGTGGAGAATCACCGGGACCTTTAAACAAATCACGAACAAATCTCTATCTGTTCGTGATGCGTTCCTCAAGTGGGTTGTCATTATTCGTTCTGTCAAACTGCCG
>JAYTRP010000599.1:0-10080 GCA_043746145.1 Hyphomicrobiales bacterium
TCACCCGCACAGCGCCTTGCGCTATCGTTCGCCACGAGAGTTCATCGCTGCGCAATCAAACCAGGAGGCCGTGTCCGGTATTTAGGGGGCAACAACACGAAAACGCGCCAAGGTGATAAGAGCCGGTCCGACCGGCGCAGTTGGCCACATCAACGTCAGATTGCACGCAATGATAGCCGTCAGTATGTCAGCCTTACAGCGTCCACCATTGCTACTTCAATTTTCAAATCCGGACGGTTCCCTTTTGGCCAATTATGGCCGTCCCGCCAAAAGACGAATAATCCCTGCGAACTCGCTATGAGCCAGAGGAAGGACATGAACCAAGTTCCATAATCGTGTTTTATGCGATCAGCAAAAGTGACAAACAGAAGTGCGAGCCGCGGATTTAGTTTCTTGCGCACATTCACGCGGTACTGCGCGAGAAGGTGTTTCAGAACACCAGTAAGTGAGAGGCTTACTTCGACGGCCGTACTACGGCTGCCGCCCTAGCGACACCGTGAACGGTCGAAGAGACGCGAATGTAGGTCCTCAGCGCTTTCGTTTGCCGCGTATCGCACCCTGGGTGCGTGAAAGGTTTTCTTCGGCGGCTTTGTAGTTCCGCTGCGCGACGAGAACGAAGACTGCATCGAGAATATTGAGCTGGGCGATTCGAGCCGCCGCGTTCTCGCCCAATAGCGGGGAACCGCGCGCGGTCGAGCAGAGCACGACGTCGGCCGCCTCGGCTAGCGGGGAGCCGAGATAGTTGGTGATCGCGATCGTGCGAGCGCCGTTCTTGCGCGCGAGTTGGAGCGCATCCAAAGTTATGAGCGTTGCCCCGGTGTGGGAGAAGCCGATCGCGACGTCCTCCGGCCCGAGCAGCGAAGCCGACATAACCATCATATGGGCGTCATCCTGGACTGAAGCTCGGACGCCGATTCTAAGGAATTTGTGGGAGACGTCGCGGGCGATCTGCGCCGAGCCGCCAACGCCGTAGAAATCGAGTTGCCGGGCGCGATGAATCAAATCCGCGGCGCGTTCAAACGCGGCGATATCGGAAATCGCTAGCGTTTCCTCCAATGCCTGAATCGTCGCGCGGAAGACTTTCTCGACGATCTGGCGCCCGGTGTCCTCGGGCGACAGATCTTCGTGCATTTCGACGACGGGTAGACGGTTGTAACCTGAGACGTTCTGGCGGAAGTCGCGATAGCCGGTAAAGCCGAGCTTTTTCGCGATTTTTACAACCATCGCCTCGGAAACTCCGGCGTCGTCCGCGACCTCCTTTAGCGCGGTCGTGTCGCTGAAATCCCGACGGCTGAAGACGCTTTCGACAACTTTGGCCTCCAAAGGAGTCAAACTCGGCATCATCATCCGAATTCGCGGTCCAATCGACCGTGGATCCGTCCATTCCGTCAAGACGCCGACCCCATTCTGGAACTTCGCGCAACACTTCGCGGCGCTGTTCTCATGATGCGCCCTCGGGCGCGAGGACGCCAGCAGCGAGACGAGGCGCCCTACCATTCCTAAACTGAACTTCACAAGACGCATATGTTTGTGAAGGGCTCCGCGGATGAGGCGGCAAGCTGGAGACAAGCAACCAGACAATCAAGCGTGTCCAATTTCCTCGTTAAATTAAAGGGTTAGCTAGGAGTATGGAGACAGGACAATGGCAAGAGAGAAGAAAATCGTCACTTCACGAACTTTCCTACTTGACAATAATTTATAATTTTGTGTTGTTAACTCAACAAAATGGAGGAGACGACATGACCCAAGCCAAGCAACGCTTCGCGACTCGCTTGAACTCCTTCTCCTCAAAACCGAATGGGTTCTGGCCGGCGGACCACGGCAAGCCGACACCGCTGCAGATGGCCGAGCGCGCATCCAAGGCTGAAGGCCTCACCGACGTCGACCTTAACTATCCCGATCACCTCGGACTCGGGGCCAAAGCCACCGGCGCCGCGATCCGCGATCTCGGCCTTGAGGTAAATGGCCTCGCAATGCGCTACTATTCCAATCCCGCCTTCAAGATTGGCGCGTTCACCAACCCAGACCCCGCTGTCAGGCGGGAAGCGATAGACCTCACTAAGCGAGGTATCGATGCGGCCCGCGAGGCCGGTTCAAATTTAATGACGCTCTGGCTTGGACAGGACGGCTTCGACTACGCGTTCCAAGCCGATTACACCCGCCTCTGGGCGGAGGAGATCGACGGCATCCGCGAGGTCGCCCTGCACGACCCGGGCTGCCTGATCAGCATCGAATATAAGCCCAACGAGCCGCGCTCTTTTAGCTTGATGCCCGATTGCGCGACGACCTTACTTGCGCTGAAGGACGTCGGACTTCCGAACCTCGGCGTAACGCTCGACTTCGCTCATGTGCTTTACGCCGATGAACAACCCGCCTTCGTCGCGTCGCTGATCGCGCGGCATAGCCGCTTGCTCGGCGTTCACCTCAACGACGGTTATGGCAAGCGCGACGATGGCCTGATGGTCGGCGTGGCGAACCCTATTCAGACAATCGAGTTGTTGCGCCGGATCAAGGCCGACGGCTTCGATGGACCGATCTACTTCGATACTTTTCCGGATCTGACTGGCCTCGATCCGGTCAAGGAGTGCGAAGCGAACATCGCCACGGTTAAGGCGATGATGCGCGTCGTTAACAAGCTCGACGGCGACAATCGACTGAGCGCGGCGATTGCGCTTCAGGACGCCGTCGTGACGCAGGCTATCGTGCGTGACGCCTTGTACGGGAATTAGAAACCCGACAGGCGCAGCGGGCGAAATCAAGCCCCGCGTAATCCACCAGGAGGAGACCCCATGTTGAAGACGTTATTGCTATCAGGCGCCATGCTTTTCGCGCTCGCCTCAGCCAACGCGCAGGAACTGAAGCCGCTCAACTCCGACAGCGAGCCTGATCGGATCGATTGGTCGCAACTGACCGCGAAGTTCGGGGCGTTCCCGAAACCACCGGCGGGAACCAAGGTCGGCGCGGTCTCGAAGACGCTGACCAATGAATATTGGCGCTCGCTTGGCGAAGGCTACGAGATCTTCGGCAAGCAGATCGGTGTGCCTGTCGCTTATCAAGCCGCGCAGAACGAGGGCGATCAACTCGGGCAATTATCAATCGCCGAGACGATGATCACCCAGAAAGCGAGCGTGCTGCTAGTATCGCCGATGACCAACGCCAATCTTGAGCCGGCGATGAGCGAAGCTAAGGAAGCAGACATCCCTGTAGTCAACGTCAACGACGCGGTGATCGCGCAGGCGGCGCACTATGTCGGCAACGTCCAGCGCGACAATGGCGTGCGAGTCGCCAAGTGGTTTATCGCCAATCGGCCGCAAGGCGGCAAGCTCGCCGTCATCGAAGGCCAGGCGGGCGTCTACGCGGCGGGTCAGCGCACCGACGGGTTCAAATCCACGATTACGGCGGCTGGAGCGAAGTTTCAGGTCGTCGCGAGCGTTCCCGGCAATTGGGATCGTCAGCTCTCCTACGACGACGCCACCACGATCCTGCAGCAGCATCCTGACTTGATCGGCTTTTATTGCAACAACGACACGATGGCGCTCGGCGTCGTCGAGGCGGTGAAGAACGCGGGCCTGCTGGACAAAGTCGCGGTGTTCGGCACCGACGGCATCTCAGACGCCTACGCCTCGATCAAGGCGGGCGAGTTGACCGGAACAGTCGACAGTTTCCCAATCCTGACCGGAGAGGTCGCCATGGAGGCGGCGCTGCGAATTCTTGCCAAGCAGCCGTTGCCGCGCGTGGTCGCGACACCCCAAGCCCTGATCACCAAGGACAACCTCGCTCGGTACAAGGGCGCTGGTGTCGACATCCGCGCGGTGCTCGAACAGGACGCCAAGACCGCGCAATGACTTCCCCGGCCGCCGGTCCGCCGGCGGCCTCTCTCCCAACCAATGGCGCCGCCATGTCAGATCAACCGCTCCGGCTCAATATCGAACACGTGACCAAGACGTATCCCGGCGTGAAGGCGCTAAACGATATTTCATTACGCGTCCGACCTGGCGAAGTTCACGCGCTGCTTGGCGAGAACGGCGCCGGCAAATCCACCTTGCTGCGCACCATGTCGGGCGTGGTGCGGCCGGATAGCGGCACGGTCGCACTGGACGGCGAGGTTTTGACATTGCGCTCCCCCCTCGACGCGCGCCGCGCCGGCATCGCGATGATCCACCAGGAACTGCAACAGGTCCCCGAACTGACCGTGGCGCAGAATATGTTCCTCGGACGGCCGTTGCGGCGGGCGGGGATATTTGTCGACCGCGCGACACAAGAAATCCAGGCGGCGAAGGCGTTGGCCCAACTCGATCCCGCGATCCGCCCCAACGCGCAGATCAAGACCCTGAAGGTGGCGCAGCGCCAGATCGTGGAAATAGCGCGGGCGCTGTTGGAGAACGCGCGGATTATCGCAATGGACGAGCCAACCTCGAGCTTGACGCCCAGCGAGTTCGAGCGCCTCGCCGAGGTGATCAGAGACCTCGCCGCGCGCGGCGTGTCGATCATTTATGTCTCGCATAAGATGGATGAGGTGTTCAAAGTTTGCAACCGCGCGACGGTGATGCGCGACGGGCAGTTGGTCAGCGAGGTGGACTTGCGCGATACCACCGAAAGCGCGGTGGTTGCGATGATGGTTGGGCGCACGCTCGCGGTCGCAAAGCACCGTTCGTCGGTCACTTCCGAGACCGTGCTGTCCGTTCGAGGCCTAACCTCGGGTACGAAGGTGGTCGACGCCAATCTCGACCTTCGCCGCGGCGAGGTGCTCGGCATCGCGGGGCTGATCGGCGCCGGGCGCATCGAGTTGCTAAGGTTGATTGCTGGCGCGGATCACGCGACGTCGGGCTCGATCATTCTCAATGGCAAGACACTCCCCAGGGGCGGCACGCGGGCGGCGATCGCGGCCGGGATCGGGCTCGTTCCCGAGGAACGCAAGCGCGATGGCATCATCCCGCAACGTTCTGTGGCCAACAACATCGCCCTGCCTTCGATGAAGCGGTTCGCGCCCGGTGGCTGGATTCGCCGGCGAAAACTCCGCGCGACGGCGACGGAGATACTGACCAGCATCAATCTACGGCCGCTTCAGATCGACCGTCCGATCCGGCTGTTCAGCGGCGGCAACCAGCAGAAAGCGATCATCGCCCGCTGGCTGGCGGCCAACACGCAAATCCTGCTGTTCGACGAACCGACGCGTGGCATCGACATCGGCGCCAAGGCCGAAATTTACGGGCTGATCGAACAACTCGCGGCCGCCGGCAAATCGGTGATCGTGGTGTCGTCGGAACTCCCCGAAATTCTGCGCCTCGCTGATCGGGTGCTCGTCATGCGGCAAGGCCGGATCGCGGCCGAACTGCAACGTGACGAACTCAGCGAGCAAGCGATCGTCGCGCACGCCGTTCCACGCTCCGCTCTCGCCAACTAACCCTAGGTCATTCCAACTAACCCAGGCTATCAACGCGCCAAAATGTGAGGAAAACCCATGTCTGTCACGAGTGACAACGCCATCGCCGCGCCGCCCGCCTTCGGCGGTTTCCGCATTAATATCCGCGACTTCGGCACACTGATTGGATTGCTGCTGATCGTCGGCGTGTTCGTCGCCATAGCGCCTGGTTTCCTTGGCGAACGCAATCTGATCAACATCCTGCAACAGTCGAGCATCAATGCCTGCGTCGCGCTCGGCATGACTTTGGTGATCATTTCCGGCGGCATCGATCTGTCAGTCGGTCCAACGGCGGCGCTGGCGGCCGTGCTGTCGGCGAGCCTGATGGCGGGCGGAGTTCCCCCCATCCTCGCCGTCGTCGCTGGCCTTGCTTTGGGTGCGCTCTGCGGCGCCGTCAATGGCGCGCTGGTTTCGTTTGGAGGATTGCAGCCCTTCATCGTCACGCTCGGCACGCTCAGCACTTATCGAGCGCTTGCGCTGATCTCGACCGGAGGCAACCCGATCCTCGGGTTGCCGGCTGGGTTCCGAAGCATCGCCAACGGGAGTTTTGCGGGCGTTCCGGCGTCTGTGGTCGTCGTGATCGTGGTCGCGGTGTTGGCCGGGATCATTCTGCGCAAGACTCCGTTTGGAGAGTATCTGCTCGCCGTCGGCGGCAATGAGGAAGCGGCCCATATCGCGGGCGTGCCGATCGCGCTAACCAAGATTGGCGCCTATATGCTCTCCGGCATGCTCGCGGCGCTGGCGGCAATCATCCTGATTGGACGCCTCGGCGCCGCTGAACCGATCCTCGGCAATCTCTGGGAGCTCGATGCGATCGCTGCGGCCGCGATCGGCGGCGCCTCGCTGATGGGCGGCAAAGGAAGCATCATTGGCACGCTGCTCGGCGCCATCATCCTCGGCACCATGCGCAACGGCCTGACGCTGCTCAACGTGCAGGCCTTCTATCAACTGCTCGCCACCGGCCTGATCATTCTGCTCGCCATGCTGGTCGATCGCGCCACGCGAGGCCGGTCGTGAGCGCCGTCATCGTCGTCGGCAGCCTGCACTACGACATCATCGTCGACGCGCCGGGCCGGCCCCGCAAGGGTGAAACGGTGACCGGCCGGAGCTGGGCCCCAAAGTTCGGCGGCAAGGGCGGAAATCAGGCAATGGCGGCAAGCCGCCAGGGCGCCGCGACCGCCATGGTTGGCGCTGTCGGAAATGACGAGTTTGGCGCGGCGCTGCTCGTCGGGTTAGATCGGGCGCAGGTCGAGCGTTCGTCTGTCGCGGTGCTCGATCACGTCAAGTCCGGCATGAGCGTAGCTATCTTCGACGACGAAGGCGACTACGGCGCGGTGATCGTGTCGGGCGCCAACCTTACTATCGCGGAGGAGCAATTGGGCGATGATCTGCTGCGGGACGCCAAGGTGCTGGTGCTGCAGAATGAGATCCCCGAGGCCATCAACGAGGCCGTCGCCCGGCGCGCACGCCAGCATGGCGTGACCACGATCCTTAACGCCGCCCCCGCTCGACCGTTCGATACCGCCTTGCCGGATTTCATTGATATTCTGGTGGTCAACGCGATTGAAGCCGAGATGCTCGGCGGGGGACAAGTCAACTCGCTGGAGGACGCTTCCCGTGCGGCGGTTTCGCTCAGCTCTCGGTTCAGGACGGCCATCGTGACCGCTGGCGGCAACGGGGTCGCCTCTTGTAATGCGTCGGGCGAACGGAACGATCTGCATAGCTTGCCTGTAAAAGTCGCCAGCACTCATGGCGCGGGCGATTGCTTCGTCGGAACACTGGCGGCGCGCCTTGCCATGGACGACGCTCTAGCCGACGCGCTTGCCGCGGCCAACCGGGAGGCGGCGCAACTGGTGTCAACGCCGGAGAGCGAGCGAGGTCTATGAAATATCGGGGGTGCTTGCGAACACGTCGCCGACCAATTGGCGCGCCCCCGGTTCAACATGCCTCCTTAGCAAAGCAGCAAATTCGCTTCCGATTGGAGGAACGCTGGAACGCTCCGTACTCGAACGCCGCCTCGGCAAACGCCAACGAGGCATTGATTGAAGTCTATATTCGAGTCGTGACCTGTGACAATGTCATGGATTAGCCGGCTGCATTGAGCAGAGTCGACCGCGAGCCACCGCTCGCGGTGGAAGTGGCTCGTTCCCACCGCCGCCAGCGCGTCGGAGAATGGCCGCCCACTCTTTAGGAAGAGGACTCGAGGTCGAGTTCCACAATCTAGATTTCATAGAAGCTAGGCGCTGTTCAGAGCAGTCCCATAACGTTCCCCTCCGCGAATGAAATATTCTCTCCCCGTTGAGGGTCAACTCTTTGGAGCGTCGGTCGTAGAGCTTTGTCGTGTGCATGCCGGCATCGTTCGCTATGTACGCGGAGTGTTTAGGCGTCCCGCCATTTGCACTGTCGTGACCAACGGCGACAGTACCTGATAACGGTTTCACATGGTTTATACCGCGACGAAATTGTTGATCGAACTCCGAGTCGCAGTCGAAAGGAAAGTGAAGGTTTCTCGAACCGCTGACATCTTAACAGAGTCAATGTGATGCAGAGCTTGTGGGTAAGGCGATGTTGGGAACGTTTTTGATAGACGCCTCCCGCCTGCGGCTTGGGGTCAGCTTCCGGTTCGCTCCGCTGACCTCAATTCCGGAGACGCCTTGCGGCATTTGTGGTTCAACTTCCAAAAACGCCCATTTCGGCGGCGGCTTCCAAACGTCGCTCTCGACCTTCGACCCGTCGAGCTATCCGCGTCTTTGGAGCCGTGGAAAGCCAACGTTCCGACTGCTCTCACACGTCAACCTTCTCGGAGACGTGTCACTAATTTATCGTTTGTCGCACTTCTGGTGCGCCGTCCAACAGCATCCCGCAAGTGACGCGCACCCTTCCTCTAAATTGCGGACTGCCGTGCTTGCTTCATTATTTAATGGCGCGCATCGTCCGGCGTATGCTGGTGTCGCCGCTTAGCTCACGATACCGCTCAAAAAGCGTATCGTAGATTTTCGTTGAAGCCTCATCCGGACTATATTCCCGATACGCCTTGGCTCCATACCGCCTTGCTCCTAAGGCAAAGTTAGCCACGACGCCGGCGGCGACTGCCCCATGGATTGCCGCGCCGACCGCCGCCGCGTGGGCAATTTCCGGAACTTCGACCTTCCGTCCGAGAATGTCGGCCATTAATTGCAGCAGGAAAGGATTCTTCTCTGTAATTCCGCTCGCCAGGATGATTTCTTCAATCGGAGCACCGCCCGCCGTTAAATGCTCAACAATATTGCGGGCGCCGTAACAGAGGGACTCCAGCAGGGCGCGATAAATATCTACCGCCGTAGTTTTTAGGTTGATGCCCAGCAGCAGCCCGCTTACGAGCGAATCCGCTAGCGGCGCGCGGGATCCGTTCCACCAATCAAGCGCGAGAAGGCCTGTCTGCCCTGGCCGCAAAACGCTGGCGTCCGCATTGTAACGGGCGAAGCTATCTTCGACGAGATCGCCGCGGGGAAAGTTGCGCACGAACCAGCCAAGCACGTCGCCGAACGCGGGTTGGCCAGCCTCATAGCACCAAAGTCCAGGAATGACGCCGTCCCGTGCGACCCCCTCGATGCCGGGTGGCAGCGGACGCGCCCGATCGTCCAGCAGCAGATAGGCCGCTGAGGTCCCCAATGCACCGACCAACGTACCGGCTTTTGTCGCCCCGACGGCCGGCATCGTGACGTGAGAGTCGATCACCGCCACGGCGACGACGGGTTCGCCCTCAATGTTACAACGCGATCGCCAGTCTTTGGCGAGCAATCCCGCCGGACTCCCGACTGGGAGCGGCGTCGTGAGCTTGTCTAAAAGTCCAAGCGCAATATTAGCAGGGTATCCCGCTTCGGGCGTGTATTGGGCTTTATAGGCGGCAAAACCCGCGCTTCGCGCTTCGCGGCCGGTCAATTGCCAAACCAACCAATCGCCCGCTTCGATGAACCGATGGGTTGCGCTCCAGAGCTGCGGCGCCTCGTCAGCAATTTGCGCAGCCTTCGGCAGAAGCCATTCGCTCGACAGCTTACCGCCGAAGTTGTTCAGAAAATCGCCGCCGCGGGCGTTGATCCGGTCTGCCCAGGGTTGGGCTGCATGATGTTTCCAGAGCTTAACGTAGGCGTGCGGTTCGTCGGGATACGTGTTCGACAGCGGGGAGGAGTCACGCGCAACCGGCATTGGCGAACTCGCGGTGAAGCCGACGCCGATGCCTCGGACGCTTCTTCCGCGCCCCAGGATCGCCAACAGCGTTTCGGCGACTTCCAAATAGTACGGCGCGTTTTGAAGCGCCCATTCCGGCGGCAATTGCAGACCGTTGGGGAGCGCTGTGGTCATGACGCCGTGTCGGTAGGGTTGGGCATGGCTTGCGACGATTTCGCCGCTCGATGCGTCAATCAGAACGCCTCGGGCGGACTCGGATCCATAATCGAGACCAATCAGGAATTCGGTTCCCATTCGCCCGTCCCTCTACTGCCTCGACGCTGCTACCACAGCGTATAACCTCCATCGACCACGAACACCGAACCGGTTATGAAGGATCCGGCGTCGCTGGCAAGCAACAATGCGGTCGGCGCAATCTCCTCCGGGGTCCCATAGCGCTGCATCGGAACCTCATCGCGCCAGTAGTGTCGATAATCCTCGTATTCCGTGTT
>JAYTRP010000600.1:0-3253 GCA_043746145.1 Hyphomicrobiales bacterium
ATCCGCTGCCGGCCTCCAACGCGCCGTTCTGGGTGGCGCCGGATTGGCGGGAGCGGCAGCGGTGACGAGAGCCCAAAGACTTTGCAATCTGTCCATGACGCCGCGTTTCGGCGCTAACGCAATTTGTGGGTTCAATTTCTCGCGCCGATGTCGCACTGTCGTGCACCGCGCTTGCGACCACAAAGAACGCGAAATGAGGGATGCGCCCGATGTCCATAGCGTCTGAACCCGCCGCTTCGCCCGTCGAGCCGCGTCGGGGACGCGAGGCGCGCCGCGCCGCCCGCGCGCAGAAGGGCGCCGTCTCGATTCCCTACATAACCCGTGCCATCCCGCAGACAGAGATCCTGAACGAGGAGGGCCTCGCCCTCATCGAGTACAACGCCGAGACTTTGTTGCAGGAAGTCGGCGTCGAGTTCCGCGAATATCCCTCCGCGCTCGAACGGTTCAAGGCCGCGGGCGCTGACATCAAGGGCGAGCGGGTGCGCTTCCCCCGCGGGCTCGCCAAAAAGCTATGCGCGACGACGCCCCCTGTCTACACGCAGCATGCGCGAAATCCTGAGCGCAGCGTGCAGATCGGCGGCAAGGCGACTGTGTTCGCGCCCAACTATGGCTCGCCGTTCGTGCACGATCTCGACAAGGGCCGGCGCTACGGCACGATCGAAGATTTTCGCAATTTCGTGAAGCTCGCCTATCTCTCGCCATTCTGCCACCATTCCGGCGGTACGGTCTGCGAGCCCGTCGATCTCCCCGTCAACAAGCGGCACCTCGAGATGGTCTATGCGCATATGCGCTGGTCCGACAAGCCGTTCATGGGCTCGGTGACCAAGCCCGAGCGCGCCGCCGACACGGTCGAGATGTGCGAAATCCTGTTTGGCAAGGAGTTCGTCGAAAACAACACCGTCTGCACCAGCCTGATTAACGCCAATTCGCCGTTGGTATGGGATTCCACCATGCTGGGCGCGGCGGAGACTTACGCACGCGCCAACCAGGCCTGCATCATGACGCCGTTCATTCTTTCGGGCGCGATGAGCCCCGTCACGGTCGCGGGCACGCTGACGCAGGTGCTGGCCGAAGTGATGGCGGGCACGGCGTTTTGCCAGCTCGCGCGCCCGGGCGCGCCGGTGATATTCGGCACCTTCGTTTCCACGCTCTCGATGCAGTCGGGCGCGCCGACCTTCGGCACGCCGGAGGCGGCGCTGGCGATCTACGGCGCAGGCCAGTTAGCGCGACGCATGAACATGCCTTTCCGCACCGGCGGCTCGTTATGCGCGTCCAAGATTCCCGACGCGCAGGCGGCCTACGAGAGCGCGCAGACGCTGCTTCCCACCATGTTCGCAGGCACAAACTTCGTGTTGCACGCGGCGGGTTGGATGGAGGGCGGGTTGTCGGCGTCCTACGAGAAGTTCGTGATGGATTTCGACCAGCTCGGCGCGATGCACGTGCTCGCCAAAGGGATCGACCTCAGCGAAAATGGGCAGGCGATGGAGGCGTTCCATCAGGTCGAGCCCGGGGGACATTTCCTGGGCTGCGCGCATACGCAGGCGAACTTCGAGTCCGCGTTCTACCGATCCAGCATCGCCGATAATAATTCGGTAGAGCAATGGATGGAGGAGGGCTCGAAAGACGCGGCGATGCGCGCCAACGCCTTATGGAAGAAGATGCTCGCCGAGTATGTGGCGCCGCCGATCGATGCGAGCGTCGACGAGGCGTTGCGCGAGTTCATCGAGAAGAAGAAGGCGTCGATGCCGGACATGAATTACTGATCCTTCGCCCGCTCTCGCGGGTGAAGCGCACGCGGCCGAATGAGGGTCGTCGCGCGCATTTCGTTAGTTTAGTTGATTGGACGAAGGCTCCTCATCCGGACCTTCAGGCCATCTTCTCCCATGGGAGAAGAGAGCTGGCGGAGATTTCATGAGAACGCATGCACGCGCGGTCGTCGTAGGGGGAGGCGTCGTTGGCGTCTCCACGCTCTATCATCTCGCCAAGAAGGGCTGGTCGGATTCGGTCCTGATCGAGCGCAAGGAGCTCACCTCCGGCTCCACCTGGCACGCCGCTGGCTTGCTGCCGCTGTTCAACCTCTCCTACTCGGTGGGGCAGTTGCACAAATATTCGGTCGGTCTCTACAAAACCCTGAAGGAAGAGACCGGCCTCGACGTCGGCTTCCGTCAGGTCTCCAACATCCGTCTCGCGCGGACCAAAGATCGCTTGGACGAATTCAAATATTACGCGGGCGTCGCCGCGACGATCGGCGGCATCGAGGTGAATTTCCTCACCCCCCAGCAGTTGAAGGAAATCTGGCCGCTCTGTAATATCGAGGGCCTGCTCGGCGCGATCCAGCATCCCCAGGACGGCTACATCCAACCGGCCGATCTCACGCAGTCGCTGGCGCGCGGGGCGCGCGATCGCGGCGCGGAGATCGTGCGCAACACGGTGGTGACGGCGATCGAGCGCACGGTTTCGGGCGAGTGGAAGGTCACGACCGACAAAGGTGAGATCGTCTGCGAGCACGTAATCTCGGCGACCGGCAATTTCGCCCGCCAGACCGGCCGTATGGTGGGCCTGAACGTGCCGGTGATACCGGTCGAGCACCAGTACATCGTCACCGAGCCGCATCCCGCGATCCAGGCGCGCAAGGCGAAAGGTCTGCCGGAAATGGGCGTGCTGCGCGAGTCTGATTCTTCGTGGTACATGCGCGAAGAAGCGGGCGGCCTGCTACTGGGTCCCTACGAGGTCGGCGCGCCGGTCTGCTATGTCGACGGCCCCTCGCCGCAGAGCGAATATGAGCTATTTCAGGAAGATCTGGAGCGGCTCGGGCCCTACATCGAGACGGCGATCGCGCGCGTGCCGGCGTTCGGCGAGGTCGGCGTCAAGAAGGTTTACAATGGCGCCATCGCCTACACCCCGGATGGTTCGCCCATCGTCGGCCCCGCGCCGGGCGTCAGGAACTTCTGGTTGAACGAGGGCCATTCGTTCGGCGTCACCGCGGCGGGCGGCGCGGGTTGGCAACTCGCGGAATGGATCGTCGAGGGCGAGCCCACCGTCGACATGCTCGGCGTCGATCCCCGGCGCTTTGGCCCCTATGCGCACCAGGGATACCTCACAAGGAAGAACGAGGAAGCCTACGCCAAGGTGTTCAGCGTCCACTATCCCAACGAGGAGCGGACCAGCGCGCGGCCCTTGCGCCAAATGCCCTGTTACGACCGTATGAAGGCGCTCGGCGCGGTGTTTGGTTCGGTTTATGGTTGGGAGCGGC
>JAYTRP010000601.1:0-3244 GCA_043746145.1 Hyphomicrobiales bacterium
GCTCTGCCGCCGGCGCGCTCCCTTGGCCTGTCGCCCCACGCCGCGCGGCCGTCCTGATCTTCCCGCCGCGATCGGCGCTCGACGACGCGCTCGCGTTGCGCGCCACCCGGCGTCGCCGCCATCCTCGAGCCCCTCGACGCCGCTCCGCCGCCGGCGCGCGCTCCCCCGGCCTGTCGCCCCGCGCCGCGCGGCCGGACTGATCTCCCCGCCGCGATCGGCGCTCGACGGCGCGCTCGCGTTGCGCGCCGCCCGGCGTCGGCGGCTTTCTTGATCCGCTCGACGGCGATGCATGGCTGGCGCGCTCCCTTGGCCTTCCGACTGGGGCCGCGCGGCCGTCCTGACAAGCCTCTGTTTTTAGCAAGAAATCCTTTACGGCGGCACGCGGGCCGGTAGGATGCGAGGCGGTCGCTGGGCGCCTTATGTCGAAGAAGCTGGTCGATGTCGAAGACCTGGTAAGCTGGGCCGCCGCCGAACTTTCGCGGAAGCGACCTGACAACGGCGCACGGCGCGCCGCGTTCGATTTGCCCAGTTCCGATCGCGAGCTGGTCGGGCGCTGGACGAGGCCGCGCACATTTCCCACAATCTCGCCGATGTTCTCCGGCGCCTTCGGCGACAGAGGCGGCGGCTGGGGCGAGCCGCCGCACGCCGACGCCCTCGCCATCGAAGCGGCGCTCGAGCGGCTCGCCGCATCACCGCTATCTTGCGACCTTGACGCGCTCGACCTTGCCGCCGGCTTTGGCTTCTCTCTTGACCAAGCGGGGCCGCTGAGCGCCGCGCTCGCGAACGTAGCGAACCTCTTGCTTGTCCACGGCCGGCTTCGCAGCCGGCCGTTTTTGTCGTTTCAGGAGCCCCAGGCGAAGCCAAGGCTTGCGGCCAGCGGAAAGCCGGGAGTCTGGCGTCGCGAGTGCTGGATGGAGCCGACCTTCGACGACCACGCGCAGGCCTCCCGCGACGTGGAAGCGCCGTGCGTCGCGAAGCGCAAGGGATTGTATCCCGACGGGGCCTTCGGAATCGTAGATTGGTCGCCCTACCCGCAGGAAATCATGAACGATCGCGCCGAATATTCGGCCTGGCGCGCGGGCTTAGAATCGCTCGCGCGCGAGCTTTGCGACAGCCTCGAAAGCCGCGTCGCGCTCGCGCCGCGCGCGGCGGTGAGGCCGTGGCTCGGCGAGCTCGACGGCGATCCGGTTCGCGACGTATTCGGCCCCGGCGCGGATCGCGTGATTTCCGGCAAGCAGGCCGCGCAGCTCGCCGCCGAGCGCCGCACCGGCCGCCGGCGCCGAATCGCCGGTGGCGGCGTCTACGCCTGGTCGACCGGAAAGCCCGACGATGGCGCGCAGGAGGCCTGAGATCAGCCGCGCAACGGTTTGCGCAACCTGACGCCCGCGCCGCCGCCGTTCTCCGCGATAAATTCGACGCCGGCGGATTCGAGTGCGGCGCGGATCGCGGCGAGGTTATTGGCGATGGGCCTCGATCGACCGGCTTCAAAATTCCTGATTGTGCTTTCCCCAACGCTCGCACGTTTCGCGAGCTCGGATTGCGACCAATCGATCAGACCGCGCGCCGCACGAATTTGAGAGGAAGTGACCATCCAAACGCCTCATAACGTTATCCGTCATGAGTAACGAATTTCGCTTGATACGCCTACTGTAACGAAATACGTCATA
The DNA here is from genome assembly GCA_043746145.1 of Hyphomicrobiales bacterium. Classification (GTDB taxonomy): domain Bacteria; phylum Pseudomonadota; class Alphaproteobacteria; order Rhizobiales; family Beijerinckiaceae; genus Roseiarcus. Next base: position 1,668 of record JAYTRP010000601.1, read on the forward strand.
CATACCGTTTTATGGCTTATGAGGTCGACGAATGCAACAATCCCCAAAACCCGGAGCCGGCTTCCCGCCAGCAACGCACCAGCGCGTGCGACGCGCCGCCAACGAAGCCAGCCCAGACGCAGACGCGACCATAATGCGTCTCGCCGCCGGCTTTTACCGCGCCAACCGTCGAATCGATGATCTCGAGGAGAGAATCGCTGATCTTGACGACGACGTCGCCAATCGGCTCTTGATTCGCGCTTGTAAGCAGGTCGCAAACATCGCCATCGCGACCATGTCGACGCCGGCCAAGACGGCCGCCGGCGCGCTGGCGAAGCTCGAGGTAGCCGCCGCCTGGTTTTACCCCGAGACGGTCGACAGCCCCGACGACGGCGCTCCGATCACCCACCACGCAGATACGGCGCTGGTCATGATCGCCGGGGAACTTCGAAGCCTCGGCTTGACGAGCGCCACCATCGCGCCTGCGCAAAACCTAAGCGAGCATAGGCGCCCTGACGCTGATGCGAAGTTGTTCGACCTGGTCGCGAAGTTCCGGCGCCGTGCGTCGGCTTTCGCGAAGCTGTCAGTTGAACTCCACGTCGCGTTCGAAGATGATTTGGGATCGGCCATTCTGGAAGAAATCGAGCGCCGGCGGCGTATTGAGCTTGAGGCGCTTGAGGCGGCTTATCGGCCGATCGGTCGAACGCCTGCCCTCACGCCGGAAGGTGTTCTCGCAAAACTGACCGTCGCCGCCGAGGAGATGGCGGCGACGCCGGCCGGGATGGATCGCTACAGCGGCGATCTGACGCCGGGCTACGTTATCGCCAGCGCCGTCGCCGACGCCGTGACGCTGTGCTGCCAGGGTACGTCGCGGCAAGCGCAGGCGGCCGTGATCCGTGAGGCGTTGGGGCTTTGTGCGCAGCCATGACCACGCCGACTCCCATGCGGCCGATGCGGCCCTCGTACCGCCTGCCATGCCCTTGCGTCGGAGGCCTGACCCTGCCCCCTTGGCGACCATTGGGCGCGCTGGCTCAACTCGCAACCTGGCTCCGCGCGCCGAACCCTCAATTCGACGACGGATTTCGTCCGCTTGGCGAAATCGCGATCAACGCCTTTGAGAAGGCCGTCACCTCATACGGAGCGTCAAAACCCTTGACGACCCATCTCGCCGAGATGGCCATTTCAGACCGTGACATGATCGTGACACGCGAAAAAGATGCCGTAACATGAAAGTCTGAAAGTCAATGATTTCAAAGCGTTAAGATGGCTGGGGGACCTGGATTCGAACCAAGATTGACGGAGTCAGAGTCCGCAGTTCTACCGTTGAACTATCCCCCAACGCTTTAACTGGCTGGGCAATAGCCGAGCCGAGCGCTTCGCGCAAGGTCCCGTCGAAAAGGAGCCCGCGCTGAAAAGCAGTACGCTTCGAAAATGCCGAACCGACACACGGACGCTCCTTCCTAGCCTGCATAATTCGCCTGGAGCTGGCGGATGTATACCCCGTCTACGCCACGACCCGAAATTGTTTTGGGTCGATGACGCGGAAATTGTCGGTGACGGCGCTGCGGAATTCGCGCCCTCTCTTGGGTACGTCTTGG
>JAYTRP010000602.1:0-3243 GCA_043746145.1 Hyphomicrobiales bacterium
CGCGTGCTGCTGAGGGTGAAGCTGCCGATCCTGGCGAGCCCGCTGGCGTTTGCGTTTGCGCTCGGGGTCAGCGTCAGCGTCGCCCAATATCTTTCGACCCTGTTCGTGGGTGGCGGGAGAATTGCGACGCTGACGACAGAGGCGCTTTCGCGCGCGAGCGGCGGCGACCGCCGGGTCGCTGCGGTCGCCGCGTTTCTTCAGGCCGCGGTTCCGCTGATCGCTTTCGCGCTCGCCGCGCTGGCGCCGCAGCACCTTATCTCACGAAGAAGCACGCGATCTTGACCTCAAACGGACTCGTCATCGAGAACGTCCGAATTCGCGTTGCCGAACGCACGCTTTTCAGCGGCCTTAGCTTCGCGATCGAACCGGGGCGACCGACGACGATTATGGGACCGAGCGGCGCCGGCAAGTCCGCGCTGATCGCGTTCATTGGCGGCCACCTTGATCGCGCCTTCGCCGCCGAGGGGCGCGTGGTCGTCGATGGCGTCGACGTCACTCGCCTTCCCGCCGAGCGGCGCGGCATCGGCGTGCTGTTTCAGGACGACCTACTGTTTCCGCACCTCAGCATCGGCGCAAATCTCGCCTTCGGGCTCACCGCCGCGATCCGCGGCCGCGCCGCGCGACGCGCACGCGTCGAACAGGCGCTCGGCGAGGCGGGGCTTGCCGGCTTCCACGACCGTGCGCCCTCAACGTTATCGGGGGGCCAACGCGCGCGCGCCGCGTTAATGCGCAGCCTGATCGCGGACCCCCGTGCGCTGCTGCTCGATGAGCCTTTCAGCAAACTCGATCAGGCTTTGCGGCGAGATTTCCGTCGTTTCGTGTTCGACAGCGCCGCGCGCCGCCGCCTCCCCGTTCTCATGGCGACACATGATCCGGCGGACGCGGAAGCTGCGGGCGGGGCGATACTGCAAATCGGCCGAGCCCCCTTGGAGCCTGCAAGATGACCATTGTTTCCGCAAAGCCGTTGGGAAGTTACCCGTGGTTCATCCGGCTGTTTTTCTGGAATCAGCGACGCAAATATGGACGCGTTTTGGACCCCGGCCTTCTCTGGGGCCGCTCCCCTTGGGTTTTCGCCTCCCTCGCACTGCTTTACGGCGCGCTCGACCGCCGCAAGTCGCCATTGGCCCCGGCGTTGCGCTCGCTGATCACTGTGCGAGTCTCGCAAATAAACCACTGCGCCTTCTGTATCGACATCAATTCCGCGACGTTGCAAAGGCGCGGCGTCAGCGACGAAAAAATCGATGAACTCGGCGATTGGCGTAACAGCGCGCTATTTTCTCCAGACGAGCGTCTGGGACTGAAATATGCCGAGGCGATGACTTTGAACCAGGTCGATGACGCACTGCGCGAACAAGTCAAAGCGCGTTGGAGCGAGGACACGATTGTCGAACTTACCGGGCTAATCGCGTTTCAGAACCTGTCGTCAAAATTTAATGCCGCGCTAGACGTACCAGCGCAGGGATTTTGCCGTTTGCTCGCTCCCAAGTTCAGTGCAAATTAAGAAGCGTAAGCTGGTTTATCGGTGTTGAACGGTCACGATGACTGACAAGCAAGCTCCTGGCAGACTTATATATAAGAAGGCTGCGCGGGATCGAATGAATCGGTGCTTGAGGAGCCGTCCCTGAGCTTGCCCCTGCCGCGTGTCCGCCAAGGCTGAAGGCGTAAAGGTCAGCCTGAAGGAGCGACATTGATGAAGCGAGCTCGGTCGGATTACATATTGGAATTCAACAAAGAAGCCGTTCGCCTGGTACGAACCGGGCAGAGGCATGCGCAAGTCAGCGCATCGCTTGGAATTTCGGGCCAGACGCTCTGCAATTGGATTAAGGCCGAGGCCGCAGACCGGCTGACGGAGCGCGACGACTTCAAGCCGTTCAGTCAGGAGCGACAAGAAATCAACCGCTTGAAGGCCGAGCTGGCGCGCGTGCAGCCGTTTCTCGGCGCTCGCGCCGTTGATGTTGCGCTCGACATCGAAGTTGGCGTCGATACGTTTGACGGCCTCGAGTGCCATCGGCGAGATCGGCGGCGCATTTTTCCCGCGCCGTGCATTGGCGGAGATGTCGGCGAGCTCAAAGAACTTGCGTCTGGCATGGCTCCAGCACATCGCCGCAACGATCCGCGCCGGCGTGCGCTCTGGCGCATAGAGGCCGTTGTAGCCGCTGTAAGCGTCGGCCTGAAGAAGGCCGGTCCAGCCCGCAAGATGACGCTCAGGATGCCCGGCAGTTCAATCGCGCGAGGCGTAGAACAGCGCCGCCGACGGGCTGTGTTCGCCGAACGGGCGGTCGTCGCGGACATAGACTCAGATACGGCCGGTGTCGGTCTTGCCCTTGGCGAGGATCGGAACCGTAGCGTCGTCGCCGTGCAGGCGAACGGCAGCCAGGACGTGAGCTTCGATCAGCGCGTGCAGCGGGGCCCAGGCGGCGGCGCAGGCCCCGACATGATCGGCCAGCGTCGAGAGGCTGAGGTCGATCCCTTCGCGCGCGTAGCGTTCGCGCTGGCGGTTTAACGGCTGATGCTGGCCGAACTTCTCGAAGAGAATCATAGCCACCAAGCTCGGGCGGGCGAAGCCGCGCGGGATCGCATGGAACGGCGCAGGCGGCTGCATGATCGTCTCGCATGCCCGGCACGAGAAGCGTTCAAGCACGGTCTGGATCAATGAGTACATGATGGCGGCGCGTTCCGCCCCGCGCAGCGATCCTGCGAAAAACCAAGATTTACGCTCGAGGGCGATGCCGCGCAACGCCCGCCAGATCCCTCTCCGAATGTGCGGCGCGCGGCAGAGGCGATAGTGGGTTTGTCGTGATCCACACTATCGCGCCTTTTACACGTAGTGACCCGCTCAGTCGCCTTGGACAAAATTGGCGTTCGAGGGTCACGCCACCCTCGAACGCGGCGTCACTTAGTCGTCGTTGTTTTCATCACGCAACAAGGGATGATCGAGAATCGACAGTAATTTCAGTCGGACTGGCCGCTTACTGCCCGCCTGCGACGGGTGCCTTCCGACGCCCTGGGCGGCCATGGAAGGTTTCGGCTTGGCTGCCTGCGTGGCGGCCCTGGCGCGCGCGGGCGGGCCTCCCAGGCGGGGCTTCACGGCTTTGGCCGCACCTGCACCGAGATTGGTAAGTTTCGGCTTGGCTGCCTGCTTGGCGGCCCCGGCGCGCGCGGGCGGGCCTCCTAGGCGGGGCTTCACGGCTTTGGCGGCATCTGCACCGGGATTGGTAAGTTTCGGCTTGGCTGGTCGCTTGG
>JAYTRP010000603.1:0-3234 GCA_043746145.1 Hyphomicrobiales bacterium
GGAGACGTTCGACAAAAAGTCTCGCGTCGCCGCACATTCCATCGAGGGCGTGATCGAACTGATGCCCACCAGCGACGCCGTGTCCTATGGGTTCAAATACGTCACCTGCCATCCGCGCAACCTCGCCGATGGTCGCCAGACCGTGGTCGCCTTCGGCGTTCTGGCCGATCTGGCGACCGGCTATCCCCAGTTGCTCAGCGAAATGACGATCCTGACCGCGCTACGCACCGCCGCGACCTCTGCGCTCGCCGCGCGCTATCTGGCCCCTCCCGGCGCGCGGACGATGGCGATCATCGGCAATGGCGCACAATGCGAGTTCCAGGCGCTGGCGTTCAAGGCGTTGCTCGGCATTCGCGCGGTGCGGCTATACGACATCGACCCGGCGGCGACCCGCAAGGCCGCGCGCAACCTCGCCGCGTGCGGATTGATCGTCACCGCCTGCAAGTCCACGGAAGACGCGATGCTCGGCGCCGAGATCGTCACGACCTGCACCGCCGACCGGCGCCATGCGAAAATCCTGACCGACAACATGATCGGCCCCGGCGTGCACATCAACGCCATTGGCGGCGATTGTCCGGGCAAGACCGAACTTGCGCCCGAAATCCTGCTGCGCGCGGACATCTTCGTCGAATATCCCGAGCAGACCCGCAACGAGGGCGAGCTTCAGCAACTTCCGGGCGACCATCCCGTAACCGAGTTGTGGCGGGTGATCAGCGGCGCGGCGCCCGGCCGTCGCGACTCCCAGCAGATCACGTTGTTCGACAGCGTCGGCTTCGCGATCGAGGATTTTTCCGCGCTCCGCTACGTGCGAGACCGTCTCGCCGCATCGCCGGGCATGGGCCTAGACCTGCTTGCCGACCCCGACGATCCCCGCGATCTCTACGGCATGCTTGTGCGCGCCGGCCTGAAGACGGCGGCGTGACTATGTTTTTGTCGCCGCAGGATTTGGGCGAACTCTCTAGGCTGCGGCGGCGGTTGCACGAGCGGCCGGAACTGTCGGGCGAGGAAATAGAGACCGCGGCGGAAATCGTTACGTTTCTCGACCGCTCGGCTCCGGACCGGGTGATTTCGGGAATCGGCGGGCACGGACTCGCCGCAATATTCGCCGGCGCGGCGCCGGGTCCGACGCTGATGTTTCGCTGTGAGCTGGACGGACTGCCGATCGCAGAGACGTCGACCGCGCCCTACCGCTCGCAGGCTCCCGGCCGAGGGCATCTCTGCGGCCATGACGGCCACATGGCGACGCTGGCGGGGCTTGCATTGGGCCTTGCGCGCCAACGGCCCAAGCGCGGGAGGGCGGTGTTGCTGTTCCAGCCCGCCGAGGAGACCGGGGCCGGCGCCGCGGCCGTGCTCGCCGACCCCAAGTTTCAGGAGATCGCGCCCGACTTCGTGTTTGCCTGGCACAACATGCCGGGACTGCCGCTCGGTCACGTCTCGCTCGCGCAAGGGCCGGTGAATTGCGCCTCGCGCGGGCTTCGGGCGACGCTCACGGGCCGCACCGCGCATGCCTCGATGCCGGAGTTCGGCGTCTCGCCGATGCCAGCGCTTGCGCGGCTGATGCCGGAACTGACCGCGCTTGGACGGGGCGGCCCGCTCGATGCGGACTATCGCCTCGTTACGGTGACGCATGTGGAAATGGGCGAGCGTGCGTTCGGCGTCGCGCCGGGCCAAGCCGAACTCTGGGCCACGCTGCGAACGCTCACCGATGACCGGATGGCTGCGCTGGTCGTCGCGGCCGAACAGCGTGTCCGCGCCGTCGCTGGCGACTATGAGCTCGGGGTCGAGTTCGCCTATCACGACGTGTTCGCCCATTGCGAGAATGCGCCGCTAGCGGTGGCCCGGCTCGCTCGCGCGCTCGAGGCGGAAGGCGTCGCTTACGACGCCCTGGGCTTGCCGATGCGGGCGTCTGAGGATTTTGGCCGCTTTGGCGTCGTCGCGCCCTCGGCTATGTTCCTGCTAGGCGCCGGCGAGGCCTGCCCCAGCCTGCACAATCCCGACTACGACTTCCCCGAAGCGCTTATATCGCCCGCAGCGCGCGTGATGATGCGCGCGCTGCGCGATGAGTTGGGGTGACGCGCGTTATTCCGTGGTGCCGTTGCCGCCGATCTTGTCGGCGAACAGCGCGATCGTCTTGGCATAGACATTGGCCGCGTTCCACTCGAGCAATGCGTCGAAATTGGGCTGACCCTCGTCCCAAGCCTGGCCATTTTTCCAGCCCTTGGCGTGCAGATAGTTGGCGGTCGACGCCAATGCGTCCTCGGGGCTGCGAATCAGATCGCCCGAGCCTCGGCCATAAATGTCGGTGGCGTATTTCAGATAGGAGGAGGGCATGAACTGGGTCTGGCCGATCTCGCCCGCCCAGGCGCCGTGCATCTCCTGCGCCGCGATGTCGCCGCGTTGCACGATCTTCAGGGCGTCGAGCAATTCGGCATGGAACTGGTCGGTGCGGCGGCAGTCGTAGGCCAGCGTCGCGAGCGCGCTGAACGTGTCGAACTTGCCGATCACGGCGCCAAAGCCTGTTTCAAGCCCCCAAATCGCGACCAGCACTTGCCCGGGTACGCCCCAACGCTTCTGGATCGACTGCAACGGCTCGGCGTAGCGCAGCATCATCTGCTGGCCTTTTTTGATCGCGTATGTCGAGATGTGCTTGCTCGAAAAAGTCGCGAAACTCTGCGCGAAAGCGCGCTGTCCGCGATCATGCGAGATGACGTTCTCGTCGTAGACGGCGGTCGAGAGCGCCGATTGGATTACGTTGCGCGAGACGCCGGCGGCAGCCGCCTCGGTCTTGAAGCCGGCGAGCCAATCGTCAAAGCCGTCCGCGGATTTCCCACATTGCGCGGCCAGCGCCGGCGTGGCGGCTAGAAAAACGACCGCTGCCGCTATCGCCCCTTTTATCGCTCTGCGTAACGGTCTCATCTTTGAATAACTCCCGACTTTGTCGCTTCGCCTATAATCCATCTCGAGGCTTGCGCGACGCGAATAACACATGCGGCGCGAATTCCCGAGAGATCGGCCGATGCCGACGCTGACCTTGCCCGCAATTCTGTCGATATTGGGACCCGCCGGCCCCTTTTGGAGACCGCCCGACGCCGCTCTATGTCGACTTATCCTGGACTGAAAGCGGTTGATGGCGACCAGCGCCGATCTTGCTCGTATAGCGCTCAGTTTTCCCGGAGTCGCGCAGTATTCGCCCTTCGACCAACTAGAGCAATTCTCGGCTAACCTGATCCGTAT
>JAYTRP010000604.1:0-3232 GCA_043746145.1 Hyphomicrobiales bacterium
TCAACAACGCAAGTTGGCTGTGAGCCGACTGGTCGCTCAGGCCATGACCGGGGAAGCGCGCACGTTGCTCGACGGCATGTTTCTGCGCGACGAAAACGCCGCTGGCCAATCTCCTTACCGGCTCACGCTTCTCAAAAAGCTATCGCAATCGACAAGGCCCGCCAAAATTCGTGAGCGCTTGACGGATCATGGCGTGCTGAAAGGGCTCTACATCAAGGTCGAGCCCATCCTGTCTATTCTGAACCTCGGCTACGAAGGCATTCGGTATTTCGCGGGTAGCGTCGCCAGAATGCGAACGACCGACCTGCGCCGCCGGGCCGATGACGATATTCATATCCATCTGGTGGCTTTCATCGCGCACCAGTATTATCGGATTCAGGACAATCTGATCGATGTGCTTCTCACATCGGTGAAGACGTTCGAGAACGCCGCGCTTCGCGAGCACCGAGACTGGTGTTTTGACCAACGCAAACAGCATCAACGCGCGGCGGAGGGTTTGCTTGGCGATCTCGATACATCGGTTTTCCAGGTTCTGCGCCAAATCCGCGAGGCAGTCGGCGACGATCGGCTGACCGACCAAGAGAAGGTCGTGCGAATTGGCCTACTGGTGCGGCCGGAACAGGCCACGGAGGCAAAATCCAAAGAGCTCCGAGCATCTCTTGTGAATGACGCGGCCGATGATCGCTATTTTGATATTCTCGATTCACGCTCGGTGCGGTTGCAAAATCAGGTCGGCGGCATTCTCAAGGCCGTCACGTTCCAGGCCGCCCCGAATGTCGCCGCCCTGGAGGCGGCGATCGCGCGATACATTGTCACCGACGGCGTTCTCGACCGCACCGCGCCAGCCGCGTTTCTGGCCAGCGATGAACAAGCGGCTGTTTGGAAAGAAAATAAGTTCCGTGTTTCGCTCTATAAGGTTCTGTTGTTCCGCCACGTGGCGAACGCCATCAAATCCGGAAGTCTGAACCTCGAACAATCCCATAAGCGGCGGTCACTTGAATCTTACCTCATCGACCGGACGCGCTGGCTGGCGGAGCGGGAGCAATTGCTCGATCGGGCCGGAATGACCGGGTTCAAAGACCCGACGCCGGTGCTGGCGGAACTCGATGTAGCGCTTCATGCCCGTTTTCAGGATACCAACCGCGCCATCGCGGTGGGATTGAACCCGCATTTCAAGAGCCTGGGAGACAAGGCGTTCCGGATCGCGACACCGAAACAGGACGAAGAAGACAGCGAGCCGTTGCGCCACTTCTTTCCAGAACGGCACTACGTGCCGCTGACGGAAATCCTGGCCACGGTCAATCTTCATACCGAATTCGCCGACGAACTGCGGCATCTGCGTCAGACACATGTGAGGCAAGCGCCCGAGAAGACGCTCCTCGCCGGGATCATCGGTCTTGGATGCGCGATCGGCTCAACCAAGATGGCGCAGATTTCCACTTCGATTGGAGCCGCCGAACTCGACAGCGTAATCACCTGGCGCTTCTCCCTGGAAAATCTCATCGCCGCCAACGACCGGATCACCAGCTTTATGGCCACCATGGAGTTGGCCAACATTTACCGCCGTTCCCAGAATGAACTTCACACCGCGAGCGACGGTCAGAAATTCGAGGTGAGGGCAGACTCGCTCAACGCCAATCATTCCTTCAAATATTTCGGCAAAGGCCAGGGAGTCAGCGCCTACACTTTTGTCGACGAGCGCAATCTGTTCTGGCACTCCCTGGTTTTCAGCGCGGCGGAACGCGAAAGCGCGTACGTCATTGATGGCCTCATGCGTAACGACGTCGTCAAAAGCGACATCCATTCCACGGATACGCATGGCTTCTCCGAGGCGATCTTCGCGGTCACCCACCTGCTGGGATCCAGCTACGCCCCTCGTATCAAGAATCTGAAAAAGCAGAGTCTCTATACGTTTCGGTCGCGTCAGAGCGCCGATCGAGCGAACTGGGTGATAACTCCCGACAAGTACGTGGATCAGGATTCCGTCGTCGCCTCATGGGACGAGGTTCTGCGTCTCGTCGTCACCATCAAGCTGAAGGAAAGTACGGCCTCCGACATCTTCCGGCGGTTGAATTCATACTCCAGGCAGCACAGCCTTTATGCCGCGCTCAAGGCATTCGGGCGGATCACCAAATCCATGTTCATCCTGCGCTACATCGATGACGTCGAGTTGCGGATGGCGATCGAGAACCTGCTCAACCGGATCGAACTCGGCAATCGCTTCACCCGCGCGATCGCCGTCGGCAACCCGCGTGAATTCATCGCCGGAGACAAGGAAGAACAGGAGATAGCCGAGACCTGCAACCGCCTCATCAAGAACGCCATCGTCTGCTGGAATTACCTCCTGCTCGAATACCGTCTCAGCCAGGCATCCACCGACGAACTCAGAGCGGAGATTCGCGCCGCCGTCGCCAATCACTCCGTCATTTCGTGGGAACATATCAATTTACTCGGGGAATATGACTTCTCCGACGAAAAACTGCGGGACTCTGTCGGTATTCCACCCCCAAAAACCGCCCCGAGATCACACGCTCAAACGCGAGGACACCAACCCGTATAAACGCTGGATGTCACGGCGTTTTCGGGATCGGCTATGTCGCTTTACGTACCTTTGCGGCAAGGAACCCCAAGTTGCCGAGACCGCGACGCGTGACGACGCCTCGCCGCTGCGATCCGCCGCTCAGCTTCTTTTCCACGTCCGACGCCGCCATCCGCGCGCGGAATTTCTGGGATGCTGGGTCGCCGATATGGTTCTGGCGCAGAAACTGGCTTGGCCCATTCTGCTGCCGTTGTTGGTGTCCGGGTTGGGCCGCCGACGTCAGGGAGAAGACTTCGGCACCGTGGCGATCGCCTACGCCCGCGCCGCCGCCGCCGCCGTCGACCTGCATGGCGATCTCGCGCGGCGCGCGGCGATCCTCGCGGCTGTAGCGCCCCGCCTCAGGGCCAAGGGATCGGAAGCGGTGGTGACGGCCCTGCTTGATGACGACGCGCTTAGCGCCGCCTCGCGGCTCGGCGGCATGTCCGACCGCGGCATGCGACGCCTTTGCGACCGGTTGGTTGCGGTTGGCGCCGTGCGCGAACTGACCGGGCGACCCACCTTCCGGCTGTATGGGCTCTGACATGGCGCGAGGGAAAACCGACGTTGATGACGCCGAGTTGGACGAGTTACCCGCCACTTTGCGTTGGCGCGAATACATGGGGCGCGTCGAGGCTGTTTTGTTCGCCGCGTCCG
>JAYTRP010000605.1:0-3226 GCA_043746145.1 Hyphomicrobiales bacterium
GTTAGGTCGATCGTCATCAGCGTAACCGCACTGACGTAGATCGGTAGTCTTGAAGGCAGTCGGGTCATGGGTGATCCTTGAAAGGCACGCGCACGACGACGGCCCCGCCGCAGGTGCGGCAGGGGTCGATCTTGCGGTCTGTGGGATGGTTATCTCGGCGTGGTGATTGCGACCGGATCGGTCAGGCGGGCGGGTTACCGCGGGTCACGTCGGCGGGCCCGCGTAGGACGGCTGGTATCAGCCTGTGGTGGCGACCCGTCCGATCCTGCGGCGGCCAAGCCGAGGATGACTGCAGGTGTAATCGCAGGTGTCAGCTCGACGGCGACCTTCGGTACCGTCGCCTGTGGCGGTGAAGTGATCGGGTAGATGCTGCGCGCGGCCGGCGGTATCCGGTCGCCTGCAGCGGACGGGTTACCGTTCGCCTTGCGGGTGACGCGCGATGCCGCGCGCCAAGGGGCGAGCTTGGTTAGTGGTTTGACCATGTTGTTTGGCTCCGCGAGGCCGCGGGGGATGAAGGTCACGGGCGATGGCCCGATCTGTTTTCCCTCTATCCTGCTCCTCGTCACGAAGCCGTGGGCGGCTGGCTTACTTCTCGTTTGGATCGACTGACGCGGCGTGGGAACGCGGTCGCGCTTTTCGCGCGATCGCAACATAGATAGTCCTTTCGAATTTGTCCCCGACTTTTTCGAGATGTACGTTGGCTCAAACTAAAAACAACAATTTATTCGACAATCCAATTACTGAAATTATTTACACCGCGAAAACGGGTCTTGTCGTAGTGACTTAATTTCAGCCCGCCTTAGCGTCTTTGCTTATTTCAAGTGCGACTGCCGCTTCACGAGCGTCACACATCGTGATTGGAATGACCTTATCAAACCATGTCGGTTTCTTCATGATTGAACAGAAGCAATTCATTGATTCTTGCTGATACCATATCGCCGCCGGACAATGAGCGCAGATTGTCAACTCCAGAAGCGTCTCTTTGTCATTTGCGTTTGAGACCACGAACGATCTGTATTTGGTTGACGTGCCTTTTGGACGAGACGTCGGAGGATTCGGCGAAGATGACATATTCGTTTTCCTTCGATTGACGACGCGGCGGGCTAACGTGAATTCGATAAAAATGCGGCTTGTGCGCGATTAAGGGCTGCAGCCTGACCGGGTTTGTCCAGCTGATTGGTGACGGGGCTTGCGAACGACGGAGGGGTCGCTTCGGATACAGACTGCGTCCGCGCCACCGCTATCTCGCGATCAGGCAAGACGTCAGCTTCGGTTCCCCGCAAATAATCTGCGGGCGACCAATCAGGATCATGAAACCGCCGTGCCAACTCCGCATTGGCGGAACTCATAGGGTGTGTTGGCTTCATCAACATCCCGAGCTCGCCGTCAGCGACCGATTTGACCTTATCCTGCACATACGGTTCGGTGGGCTGACGAACGCTCGGCGGAACGAGGCTGGGCTGTTCGTGACGCGACAGGCCAGCGTTGGCCAAAGATGTCTTGATAAAAGTGATGGCGTCTTTCGCCGATTTGTTGAGATCTTGTGGTGTGCGCTCGTATGGCTCCGAATTCGTCACAGTCTTGCGCTGCACGACGCCGCCTTGGCCCGACGTTTCGCGAAAGCTGTCGATCACGGTCTTCATCGTTTCAGCGCGCTCTCTAGTCTCGGCTAAACTGAAACTCGGTAATTGCTTATCCTGAATTGGCAATATTATCTCGGGCGGTGCCATCTTATGTCGTTCAGCTACTTCATCACTGATAATCTTGTCTTGCCAACGGATTAGTTGCTTGAGGACATATTCGGGAACGCCGTTGTTCGACCCCCGCTGCGCACTGATCGGCCCGTGCTTATTCAGCCACGCAGCTGCCACTTGCCGCTCCCGATCGTGCTTGGCGGCAACCTTCTCCAGCCGGTCCTGAATCTCGGGTGCCGACAGGTCTATTCCATCGAAAACTCCGTCGCGGTCGTCACGGGGGGCAATTCCCCAACGGCCATCGGTCACCGTCAAAACAGCGGGTGTCGCCTCAATTCTGTCGACCAGGCGGTGCAGGCGGGAAAGATCGGGCCTTGCCACCATTTCTGTAAGCGATGCACTGACCTGCTCGATAACACGCTGGTTTTTGCGGCGAATAAAGCCGTCAACCGCATTAACGAGCGACGCACGGCTGACTTTTTGCTGCTTGTTGATATCGGCAGCAAGCTTCTGTGCATGGTCTCGCGTTGCGATTTCGGGGCGAAGCTCGTCGAGGAGGTCACGGTGGGTAGCCACCAAAACATCGACCTCGGCGGCCCGTTTTGCCTTTTGCTGTGCCGTCGCCGCCAGGTCTCGCTGGCGTGACGCCGTCACGATGGCTTGGGTGAGATTGCTCTCAGCCATTTCAATTATGTGCGCAGCGTATCGCGCATCAGCCTCGGCCTTGAGTTCGGCCTGTTGTAGTCGGATATCGTGGTACCGGGCATCTTCGAGGGCTTGGCGTTCGATCGACGACACTCCCGCGACTTGAGCAATCAACCGCTCGAGCTTGACGTCGTCGGCAGCGATTTCTCGTTGGCGATGGGCTACATATTCAATGTTCGCTCGGATCGGGCGACGCCAGCTTTCGAGGCGATTGTGAAACCCGCGCTCGGTGAGTTCGCCGGCAGCTTCCATCCGCGATGATTCTTTTCCGAGCTTGAGCTGGGGTGACGCGTCACTGCCGAGATCGGCGAGCGACGCCGTGGTCCCGCACGGGCGCATTCGCGGCGGCGAGTTCTTCATTGATGAGGTTCTCTGCGTCTTTACGAAAGGTCTCGACCATGCCGAGCCTGGTCAGAGCCGACGCCTTATGCTCGGCGAAATGCACTTCCCCTTGCTCGTCGATCCAAATCGCCCGGTCGTGAAATAGAAAATGCAGATGCCAGTTGGTCTTGTCGTTTCCCGCCTCGGGAGGATGGTATGCGACGACAACCGGCAGTCGCCCCTCGACCTCGGTCCCGTCTGCAAGCGTGACCCACTTTTCTGCCGCGGTCGCGTACGCCGCAATCTTGATCTTCAGCTCGGCCGCGATGCGCCGATGCGCCGCTTCGTCGAGCTCGCTCGGCAGCTCGATGTCGCCATGGCGTTCGCTGACGGCCTGTCGCCTCGGCGAGAATTTAAACGGGCGCGGTCCGACGTGGCCGGGCGCGAACTTACCGAACTCGGCGCTTAACCATTTGTGGAGTCGTCGAGCGTCGTCCGCGATATAT
>JAYTRP010000606.1:0-9997 GCA_043746145.1 Hyphomicrobiales bacterium
GTGAACGGGCGCGCCTCGGGCGTCGGGGACGAAGTGAGCGAAGTCGAGGCGCTCGCGCGGCGGACCGATCGAGGCTCCTCGGGACCTTCGATTCATATCGAGGGAAGCGCGGTCGTGCTCGGTGAGGGCAAGGCGCCTGCGGGCGGGGCGGACGTGTGGGTCGCTCTCTACGACCCGCGCGTTCTCGAGGTGCCTGTTGCGCGCGGCGAGAACGCGGGCCGGACACTGCCGCATCGCAACGTGGTGAAGAGCTTCACTCGCATCGGCGTATGGGACGGATCGGCGAAAACCCTGGCCCTCCCAGGGAGCGAAGGGCTCGCGCGCGCTGTGCTGGTGCAGCGGAAGGGCGTAGGGCCGATCATCGCGGCGGCGCGCGGATAAAGCCGCCTCCGGGCCGGTAACGGCTCCGCTAATGCGCCCTCTGCACCGAAAATTCGACTGCGTCCAACAGCGCATGCTTCCAGGGCGAGGTGGGAAATAGCTCCAGCGAATCTCGCGCCATCGCGGCATAGTGACGGGCGCGCTCGATCGTATCCTCGATCGCGCGGTGCTTGCGCATGGTCGCCAGCGCAATTTCGAGATCGCCTTCGGTCGTCTCGCCGCGCTCCATAGTGCGCTTCCAGAACTCCCGCTCGGGGGCTGACCCGCGACGAAACGACAGCACGATCGGCAGCGTGATCTTGCCCTCGCGGAAATCGTCGCCGACGTTCTTGCCGAGCTTCAAGGCCGAACCGCCGTAATCGAGCGCGTCGTCGACCAACTGGAAAGCAATCCCTAAATTAGCGCCATAGCCGCGGCAGGCTTCGATCTCCGCCTTCGGGCGCTTGGCGAGAATCGGCCCGACCTCGCAAGCGGCGGCGAACAAGGCGGCGGTCTTAGCGCGAATCACCGCGAGATAGGCGTCCTCGGTCGTCTCGGTGTTTTTGGCGGCGGAAAGCTGCATCACTTCGCCTTCGGCGATCACGGCGGCTGCGCTCGACAGCACATCGAGACAGGGCAACGATCCAACCTCGACCATCATTTTGAAGGCTTGGCCGAGCAGGAAATCGCCGACCAGCACGCTCGCCTCGTTGCCCCAAACAACACGCGCCGCCGCCTTGCCGCGCCGCAAGTCGCTGCCGTCGACCACATCGTCATGCAGCAATGTCGCGGTGTGCATAAACTCGACCGCGGCGGCAAGCTTAATATGCCCATCCTCGCGATAGCCGCAGAGACCCGCGGTCGCGAGCGTCAGGATCGGGCGCAATCGCTTGCCGCCCGACGAGATCAGGTGATTTGCGACCTCCGGGATCATCGTAACGTCGGAACCGGTGCGCGACAAAATAGTCTGGTTGACCAGCGCCAGATCGGCGGCGACCAGCGCCGACAGCGGCTCGATCAGCCGCTCCGACGACTTTTCCTCGATGGGTATCACTAAGCCCACGCCGCGCGTCCCTTGCCAGGTCATGAGGCCGCGACCATAAAGACGCGACGCCTTCGCGGCAAGCGCGGGCCCGAATCGACGGGGTGAACTGTTTGCACGAACTCGTGCGCACCAATGACATTGTCTTGATCTCGCTGATCGAAAGTTTGCTCGACGAGGCTGGCGTGAGCTTCTTCGTCGCCGACCGGCATATGAGCGCCGTCGAGGGCTCGCTCGGCTTTCTGCCGCGACGGATTCTCGTTCCCGCCGACGAGATGAGTCGCGCAAGGCGGCTGCTCAAGGACGCCGGGCTCGCCGCAGAATTGCGCGATGAATGACGACCAAACACTCGACGCCATCCTCGACGGCAAGGTTCGCCTGAAGCAGAAGCGAGGGGGTCACAGGGTCGGCGCGGACGCGATTCTGCTCGCATCCGCCGCAGGGGCGGAGCCGCGCCGGTTCGTCGATGTCGGCGCCGGCGTTGGCGCGGTCGGCCTCATTCTGCTGGCGCGTTGGCCTTCAACGCACGGAGTTCTGCTGGAGATTGACCCGACGGCGGCCGATCTTGCGCGGCAAAATGCCACGCTGAACGCGGCAGAATCCCGCGCTCACATCATCGAAGCCGACGTGCTGGATCGGCACGCTCGACGCACCGCAGGGCTCGCCAATGGCGAGGCGGATCTCGTCATGACCAATCCGCCGTTCTTCGCCGCCGGAGCGGTGCGCGCATCGCCGGATGCTTCCCGCGCCCGCGCGCATGTGTTCGCCAGCGACGACGACGATCCGCTGGAGGCCTGGATCGCGGCCTGCCTCGCGTTGCTGACGTCAGGGGGCCGTTTCCAAATGATCCATCGCGCCGACGCGCTCGCTTTGGCGCTGGCTGCGATCGGGACGCGACTCGGCGCGATCGCCGTGCGACCGATTTATCCGCGCGAGGGAGCGGATGCGATTCGTATCCTGATCGGCGGCGTTAAAGGGTCAAAGGCGCCGCTTCGGCTGTTGCCTGGCGTCGCGCTGCACGAGGCCGATGGAACCTTCACGCCGCTCGCGGCGGCGCTACATCGCGGCGACGCCCTGCTCTAGCGCAGCGCTTGTTGCATCGCGTTGACCCACGCCGCAGGCCTCTCTAGGGTCCGCCGCGTTAATTCCCCCGAGCCTGACATGTCTCCGCAAACCACGCCTCTGCCAAGCTATGCCGATCCCACGCGCTCGTTTCAGGCGCTGATTCTCACGTTGCAGAATTACTGGGCGGCGCAAGGCTGCGTGGTGTTGCAGCCCTATGACATGGAAGTCGGCGCCGGCACGTTTCATCCCGCGACCACGCTGCGCTCGCTCGGCCCCAAACCCTGGAAGGCCGCCTATGTGCAGCCCTCGCGGCGGCCCAAGGACGGGCGCTACGGCGAGAACCCAAACCGATTGCAGCACTATTATCAGTTCCAGGTGATCCTGAAGCCTTCGCCCGAGAACCTCCAGGAACTCTATCTCGCCTCGCTCGCCGCGATCGGCGTCGACATGACGCTGCATGATGTGCGCTTCGTCGAGGATGACTGGGAAAGCCCGACGCTCGGCGCCTGGGGCCTGGGTTGGGAGTGCTGGTGCGACGGCATGGAAGTCTCGCAATTCACCTATTTCCAGCAGGTCGCAGGCTTTGAATGCGCGCCGGTCTCGGGCGAACTCACCTATGGCCTCGAGCGGCTGGCGATGTACGTGCAGGGCGTCGACCGCTACCACGACCTCAACTACAACGGGCGCGAGGGCGACGAGAAGGTGAGCTACGCCGACGTCTTCCTGCAAGCCGAACAGGAATATTCGCGCTTCAACTTCGAATACGCCAACACGGAAATCCTGTTTCAGCATTTCAAAGACGCCGAGGGCGAGTGCCGCGCGCTGCTGGACAAAGGGCTCGACGGCGAGCGTCATTTGATGGCGCTGCCGGCCTACGATCAATGCATCAAGGCGAGCCACGCCTTCAACCTGCTCGACGCGCGCGGCGTGATCTCAGTGACGGAGCGGCAGAGTTATATTTTGCGCGTGCGAGAGCTGTCGAAAGCCTGTGGCGCGGCTTGGTTGAAGACGGCGGGAGGCAACCTCCAACTGGAGCTCGACAAATGACAAGAGATGAAAGAGCGAAAGCGCTAATCGAAAGCGAAATCCGAAGCGGGTGGCCGAAAATCGCTGAAACAGTCAGCGTGACGCCCCGCATCGATTTTCTCGACGAACCCGCACTCGACGTTCTCGTTGGATTGAAGTCAATCCATCAGGCGCCGAAGTCGAGGGCGCGCGGCGAGATGCTCGCGAGACTGGACGCTGCACTGAAGGAGAGCGGCGACGAACGGGCGACGCATATGGCGTTCTCCGCGCCTGACGACTACGTCGACCACGACGAGCCGGAAGAAGCGGAAAACTTGTTTCGCTGATGGCGTATCTCCACGAGAATCTGTTGTCTGTCTCAGAAGCGTTGCTCGGGATCGTAGGTGTCGGGACCGCGGCTCGCCGCCGCGCGATCTCAACGGCCTATTATGCCGCGTTTCGCCGCATGTCATCGCTTTGCGCGGCCTCGCTGGCGGGATCGCCAAGCCATGACCGCGATACTTATGAAATTGTGCTTCGTTCGCTAAACCATAAAGAAGTTCGCAACATCCTGAACAATCCTGCGGCTCAGCAACTTCTCGGAACTGCGGTCGGAAAGCTGTTCGGGGACTTACTGAGCGCGAGGGAATGGGCCGATTACAGCTCAGCCATGCATCTGAACGCAGAAAAAGCCGCGCGCGGCGAAAAACTGACTCAGGCCGAAGCGGCCAAATATGTCGAAGACGCCCGGGAAATCATATCAACCATCGACGGGCTCGACGAACGCGCGCGCCATAAGCTGTCAATTCTACTCGCATTCAACAAGCGCTGAATCTCCTCGCGCGAACGAACCACGGCAAAACGCCCTATGCCCGACCTGCTCCTTGAATTGTTCAGTGAAGAAATTCCCGCCCGCATGCAGCGGCAAGCCGCCGACGACCTGAAGCGGCTGGTCACGAATGCGCTGGTTGACGCGGGCCTGACCTACGAGGGCGCGCAGAGTTTTGCGACGCCGCGCCGGTTGACGTTGCATGTGGTCGGACTTCCCGAAGCGCAGCCGCATCGTCGCGAAGAGCGCAAGGGCCCGCGCGTCGGCGCGCCGGCCGGAGCGATCCAAGGCTTTCTCAAGGCGGCGGGCTTGGCGCGAATCGAGGACGCCAAAATTGTTTCGGACGGAAAGAAGGGCGAGATGTATGTCGCGGTGATCGATCGTCCCGGCAGCGCCGCGCGCGACGTGATCGCCGAGTTGACGCCCCCGATCTTGCGGAGTTTCCCCTGGCCCAAGTCGATGCGCTGGGGCTCGGCTTCGACGCGGTCCGACGCGTTGCGCTGGGTGCGGCCGCTGCGCTCTATCCTTTGCACGTTCGGCGGCCCGCACGAGGCGCCGGAGATTATCCCGTTCGCGCTCGACGGCTTGATTGCTAGCGACGTCACCTATGGCCACCGCTTCATGGCGCCGGCGCCGATTCGCGCGAAACGGTTCGAGGATTATGTCGTCGCGCTCTACAAGGCGAAAGTCGTGCTCGACGCCGAGCGGCGCAAGGAAATGATCCGCGCCGATTCGCAATCGCTCGCATTGGCGCACGGGCTCGAACTGATCGAGGATGAGGGGTTGCTCGACGAGGTCGCCGGGTTGGTCGAATGGCCGGTCGTGCTGATGGGCGAGTTCGAGGCCGAGTTCCTGGACATTCCGCCCGAGGTGATCCGCGCGACCATTCGCGCCAACCAGAAATGCTTCGTACTGCGCGAACCCTCAGGCAAGCTCGCCAACAAGTTCCTGCTGGTCTCCAACCTCGTCGCGCGGGACGGTGGCGCGGCGATCGCTGCCGGCAATGGCCGCGTTGTGCGAGCGCGCCTCTCGGACGCGCGGCATTTCTGGAACACCGATCTCAGCCCCCTGCCCGACTTCAAGGCGGACAAGCCGCTGGATCAGCGACTCGCCAAACTGCAAAAGCTAAATACCGTGTTCCACGAGAAGCTTGGCACGCAGGGCGAGCGGGTCGAGCGCATCGCGGCGCTGGCTCGTGCGCTCGCCCCCGCTATCGGTTGTTCGCCCGATCTCGCCGAGCGCGCGGCGTATCTCGCCAAGGCCGACCTCGTGACCGAAATGGTCGGCGAGTTTCCCGAGTTGCAGGGCTTGATGGGTCGCTATTACGCGGAACGCCAAGGCGAGGATGCCAGCGTCGCCCAGGCGATCGAGGAGCACTACAAGCCCCAGGGTCCGACCGACCGCGTGCCGACATCGTCCGTATCGATCGCGGTCGCGCTGGCGGACAAGCTCGATACGTTGGTTGGTTTCTGGGCGATTGATGAGAAGCCGACGGGAAGTAAGGACCCGTATGCGCTGCGGCGGGCGGCGCTGGGGGTGATCCGTATCGTGTTGGAGAATGAGCTGCGGTTGCCGCTAGAGGGCCTTTTTGCTCAATCAATTGATGCTTGGCATCGCGATGGTAACGTAAATGTCAACCGGGGAATCGACGCCTGGGCAGAGCCGGACGAAGAAGCAACAATGCCCGAATTAATTCAAACAATCTCCAAGGCTTACACAGGCTCGAAAATCCGCGTCTTTTTCGCTGATCGACTCAAAGTTCAGTTACGTAACCAGGGCTCGCGCCACGATCTGATCGACGCCATTTTTGCCCTGCCCAGCCAGGATGATCTCCTGATGATCGTGCGTCGTGTCGACGCGCTGGGTCGTTTCCTTGAGACCGAGGACGGCCGCAACCTGCTCGCCGGCTATCGCCGCGCCGCAAACATCCTAAAAGCCGAAGAGAAGAAAGACGGCGACACGGCCTTTTCAGGCGAGCAAGACGTCCGATTGCTGCAGCATCCGGAGGAAGTTACCCTAAGCGCCGCGCTGGTCTTAGCGCAATCGGATGCGGAAGCTGCGGTAAGCCGTGAGGATTTCGAAGGAGCTATGCTCGCACTTGCTGCCCTACGATCGCCCGTAGACGCATTCTTTTTAGGCGTAACGGTCAACGCCGCCGATCCGACGTTGCGCCTCAACCGCCTGCGACTGCTAAACGGCTTTCGCGCAGCCGTCCATCAGATCGCCGACTTTTCGAAAATTGCAGGCGCTTAAATCACCTCCGTGCGAACAGGGAAGCCGAGAGCCTAGTAATTGGAATAGTAAGTCGGGCCCCCCTGCCCACCGTAGCCAGAATACGGGGGCTGCCAGAACGGATCGCGATTTTCCGGGAGGTTCTCAAATCCTCCCGTATTGGCGATAAAGGTGGCGCCGAGCGGATAAAACGGCTGGCGGGTATCCGCCATAAACGAATTTCCGACCCCGATTTCTTTATCGAGCGGCGGAAAGTAAAAGTTCGCCTTTGTCCTTGAAACGTAAATATCGGCGGTGTGCGAATGGCGGATGTGATGCTTTACGACCGCTCCCGCAGGCGCGGCGATCGCAGCGGCCAAAAGCGCCAAAATTAAAACTCGGGTCGGATGAGCCATCGAGATCTCCCCTTCAATCCAGGCTGTAACCGTCTTATTGGCTATCTTGTTCCGGAAGACCAGCCGGATGTGTCTGCAAGGTTAGCCACCGAGCAAAGATTCAGCGTGGCCGGCGCAAGCCAAACCACTATCGCCGCAGCCCGCTCACAATTCCCGCGAGGACCGCGAGGCCGCAGGATAGCCATAGCGCGATCGTCACAGGCCCGGCGAAGCCTCGTGCGAAGATTATCGCCAGCACAGCGACACCGACGGATTGGCCGATCAGCCGTCCGGTCGATTGCAGGCCAGAGGCGCCGCCGGTGCGGTTTGCCGGGGCGCTGCCGATGATCAAGCGGTTGTTGGGCGACTGGAAGAAGCCAAACCCGAGGCCACAAATGAACAGGCGCCAAGCCAAGTCCACACTGCTGGCGTTGAGCGGCGCCGTGGCGAGCAAGGCGAGGCCCACGGCTTCCACCAGCATGCCGACTCCGCCGAGCCGCCCCGGCGACATACGATCGGCAAGTCGGCCAGCAACTGGCGCGATCAGAGCGGTTGCAACAGGCCACGGCGTCAGCAAAAGCCCGGTCTGTGCGTCGGTCATGTGGCGCACGCCCTCGAAATAGAACGGCAGCGAGACGAGCGTGATCGCCTGACTGGCGAACGAGGCGATCGAGGTGGCGAGCGATAGGGCAAACACCGGCATTCGCAACAAGTCGACCGGCAGAATAGGCAGCTTGAGGCCGAACTGCCGCCTCGCCAGCACCGTGCCGACGACCACCGCGCCCGCCAATTCCGCGAGCGCCAGCCCCACCTGATTGCGATTTCCAAGCCGATCGACGCCGGTGATCAGCAGGCCAAGCGCAACCGCGTTGAGCACGACGCTCAGCGGGTCGATCGGCTTGCCCGAGCGCGGCATGTTCGGCAGCGTGCGCATGCCGAGCGCAATGGCCAGCGCACCGATCGGGACGTTGATCAAAAACAGCCAGTGCCACGACGAGATCGACAAGATCGCCGCGCCGACGCTCGGCCCAATCGCCGAGGAGGTCGCGACAATGACCGCCATATTGCCGACGCCCTGCCCCAGTTTGTCTCGGGGATAGATGTAGCGGACGATCGCGACATTGACGCTCATCACGCTCGCCGCCCCGAGCCCCTGCACCATCCGAGCCGCGATCAGCACGTCGAGCGAGGGCGCGAAAGCGCAAGCCAGCGAGGCCATGCTGAACACGGCCAGCCCGACGAGGTAAACTCTCGTGTAACCCACGCTGTCGCCGAGCGCGGCGAGCGGCAGCAGGCTCATTGCAATGGCGAGCTGGTAGGCGTTGACGATCCATATCGTCGCTTCAGGCGAGACCTGATAGGTATTAGCGATGGTCGGGAGCGCGATGTTGACGATCGCGGCATCGAGCACCGCCATAGTCATAGCAATCGCAAGCACAAAGAAGGCCCAGGCGCGCCGAGGGCTCGGCAGGCCGTCAACGGCGGCGCCGAGAGGTTGCGAATCGGGCGTATGGGAAAAGATTGTGTCGATGTCGCCTGCTTTCATCATGAATGGCGCACGCGCAAGCGGAACCTTTCAAGAGCCGAACCTTCAAAACTACTTGGCGTTCCGATTGCAACCGGCGCATCGCCGGATCACCGTGCAATCAGGAGAAATCGATGGATCGCCGCCGAACTTTATTGCTGGCGCTCGCGGGCGTCGTCGCCGCGCCGCTGCACGTCTTCGGTCAAGTCAATCCCGCAACCACCCAGGGGACGATCCGACGCGGGCGGAGACGTTGCGCGAGTGGGCCCAAGCCGGCAATAAATTCGATAGTGAATCGGCGCTGGCCCAAATCCATGGCGATCAAAAGCTTTTGGCGATCCAGAACACATATTTTGCTGCAAGCAAGGACCTGATGCAGATCGACATCGCCATGCTTGCGCCCGGCATGATCGAACAGCGCCTGACGCTGCTCGCCGACATTCAGAAGAACGGGATGCGCGACTGACGCTCACCGGATTAAGAGTAAAGTTTACGTTAACGCTGGAATAGAGTTGTTCAGTAAACTGCAATCAGACCAATAGACTCCAGACCCGCGCCTATGAGCGGGACGGAGGATTTTATGCGACCTATGGCTCTGGGGCTTGCGAGCCTTGTTTCTCTCGTGACGATAGCAAACGCTGAAGCTGGCGAATGCTACCGACGAGTCGTCGACCCCGCGCAGTACCAGACCGTTGAGGAACAGGTGCTCATTTCGCCCGAGCGCGCGGTTCCCGAATATGTGCCCGCTGTGGTGCGCGAAGTCGAAGAAAGTTACGTCGTCCGACCAGAGCACGAGGTTTCCCGCACGATCGCCGCCGAATATGGCTACGAGGACGAAACGGTGCTCGTCAGCCCGCCGCATCGCGTCTGGGAACTGCGCGATGTTCATGGCGAGGAGGTCGGCTGCTGGGTCACTTTCCCCGCCGCCTATTCGCGGCGCACACACCGGGTGCTCCTGCAGCCCGAGCGCGAAGTGACGCAGACGATCCCCGCCGTGACCGAGACTCGCGTTCGCACTGTCGTCATTGAGCCTGCCCGCAATTACGAGCGCCTGATTCCCGCCCGCTATGGGGTGCGTGAGCGCACGCAGCTGGTTTCGCAGGGCGGCGCGCATTGGGCGCCAGCCTCGGACGTCTGCGCGAACTGAACGCCCCTTGTTTCGGCGCCGAAGCGGCCCTAGCTCCGGTATGCGGGGCGCCGGGCGCCCTCGCCGAGGGATCGCGGAATGGACGTAGGATTTGTCGGACTCGGCCGCATGGGCCTCGCGATGGCGCGAAACATCGTCAAAGGCGGGCACCGGGTGGTTGCGTGGAACCGCTCCCCTCTCGATGCGGAGGGACGCGTAGGACTGGAGATTGCAGGATCGCCAAGCGACGCCCTGCAAGCCGACGTCGCCTTTACGATGCTCGCCGACGACTCGGCGATCCGCTCGGTGCTGGTCGATTCCGGCGCTCTAGCCGACGCGCGCACGGGGTTGGTGCATGTCGTCGCCTCCACGATCTCGGTCGCTTTCGGCGCTGAACTCGCGGACCGCCACGCGGCTTTGAAGCTCGGCTACCTCTCCG
>JAYTRP010000607.1:0-3221 GCA_043746145.1 Hyphomicrobiales bacterium
GTAGTTACTCGCTCGAAAGTCGGCATTCCAGGGCGCCCAACGGGCTGCTTCCAACTATGCTCGGGCCATCGCCCAACAACCCTCACGGCAGCGGAAACCCCGCCTTCGCCAACGGCCGTAGCGTCGTGTACGGCGCCTGACAGAAATAGCCGCCCTCGGCATAGGAACCGACCGCGTAGGGGCCGTAGATCACTGTCGCCTTTTCGGCGTCAAAACTCCAGGCGCTGAGGTTGCCGGTCGCCTCGGTCACCTGCTTGGCCAGATCTTTGAGATCGTTGGCGCTCGTCGGCGCGTCGCCTTCCATCTTTTCCTTCTTCTGAGCGATCACCGATTTCAGGCAGAGAGCGGACACTTTCTCCGCCGCTCGCGAATCGAGCAGATCCTCGAACACCAGTTCGCGGCCGGCTGCTACGTCGATGTTGATGCTGGAACTAAACGAATTGGGATGCGCGCCGCCGGTGTCCTGGTAACCTTCCACGACCGCGGAGATCAGGCTCGGCGACGCGTAGACGAGCCGCATCGTGCGTGAATAGGCGTAGTGGTCGGCGGCGGGGTCGTCCGTTTCGGGCTCTGTCAGACCGCCGGCGAGTTTTTCCACTGCTGTGTCGAAGGCGCGCTCGGCAGGGGTCTGGGGCGCGGGAAATTTCAGCAATTGCAGCTCGATGTCGGCGCGTCTTTTGCCGCCCCGTTCGATACGGAACCAAGGCGTGAGCCGTCCCGGCGCGCCAGGCCCGACTTCCGGCTCGGCGGCTAGGAACCGGCGACGTTGCCGGCTCTCTTGCACCAGGCACGCGCCCAGCGCGGCAGCTTTTGAGTCGGCGCAGGCGTTGTCGCGGTCCTTCAGCCAGCGTGATTGCGCGGCGGCGATCGCAACCTTCTGCGAAGGCGAGGCGAGCGACATCACACTGGAAAAGGTGGCGCTCATCGCGGCGTCCGATTCCAGCGCCGCCGGGTCGGCGCAGATCGCTTTCTCGGAGGAGGTCGTCGCCCTTTTGCAGTCGAACGCGGCAGCCGGCGCCGAGATCAGGACTATCAGGGACACGGCGAGCGTCAGGCGCATTGGTGAGATCCCCCCGGGGGGCTACCCCGGTCGGGCATTGCCGGTAAACGACGGACCCGTCAAGCTCGGGCGCAAGTAAGCCCGAGATTTCGCGCGAGCGCGGATGAATTTCGCCCGCGAACCCGTATAGTGCGCGCGGCCTTCCTCCGATTCAGGACTTCCGTTGCCCACGTTGATACGTTTCCTGCTCGTCGTCGGCGGTCTGGCGGCGCTTGGCTTTGGGGGGATGGTTTATCTCGCCAACGGGGTGAAAGTGCATCCTCGCGAAATTACGCAGTCGGTCGAACTGCCCAAGGCTCCCAAATGAGCCAAGGCCTAAAAGCGCGTGAAGCGATTAGCTTGATCGAAGACTTCTTGGCCGCCCTGGCCGCCGAGCGCGGCGCGGCGAAGAACACGATCGAGGCCTATCGTCGCGACCTCACCGCCTATGCCGCCTTCCTCAAATCTCGCAGCGCGACGCCGCTGGACGCCGCCGACGATGTGATCCGTGCGTTCCAGGCTGACGGAAGCGCGGAGGGCCTCGCGGCCGCTTCGGTCGCGCGCCGCCTGTCGTCGATCAAGCAGTTCCACAAGCATCTCTACGTCGAGGGCCTTCGCGGCGACGATCCGACGCTCGCGATCGAAGGTCCGCGCCGAAGCCGGCCGCTTCCCAAAACCCTGACGATCGTGCAAGTCGAAAAGCTGATCGATGTCGCGCGCGAAGGGCTCGACGCATCTGATATGCCGGCGCGCGACCGATTGGCGATCGCGCGCATGGCTTGTCTGATCGAGCTCATATACGCCTCGGGCCTGCGCGTCTCGGAACTGGTCGCGCTGCCAAAGTCGGCGGCGCGCGCCAAAGAGCCGCTGATCCATGTGCGCGGCAAGGGCGATAAGGACCGGCTGGTCCCTTTGTCGGAACCCGCCCGCGTGGCGATGCGGCGTTATCGCGCGTTGCTCGACGAACTCGCGCCGGGCGCTAGCGCGGGCCCCTGGTTGTTTCCAGCCGACGGCGCCAGTGGACATCTGACGCGACAGGCCTTCGCGCGCAACCTCAAGAGCGTGGCGGCGGCGGCGGGATTGAGCGCCGCCAGCGTCAGCCCGCATGTGCTGCGGCACGCCTTCGCCAGTCATTTGTTGCAGAACGGCGCGGACCTGCGCATTGTGCAGGACTTGTTGGGACATGCCGATATTTCAACCACACAGATTTACACGCATGTGCTCGACGAGCGCTCCAAGGCTATGGTCAGGGATCTGCATCCGCTCTCGGATTCCAAACGCGAGACTTGATTGATGTTTGAAACCAGTATCGTCGGAATCGTCATAGCGATCATTGTGTTCCTGATGACGGTGCGCGTCTGCAACCAATATCAGCGGGCGGTCGTCTTTTTCCTCGGCCGGTATTCACGCACCTCTGGCCCTGGTCTCTATTTCATGATCCCGTTCCTCGAATGGCGCACGGTCGTCGACGTGCGCACCACCACGACCACGGTCGAGCAGCAGGAAGCGATCACCAGGGACAACGTTCCGGTCAAAATCAACGCGGTCATCTGGCGGCGCGTGGTCGATCCCGTGAAATCGCTGATCGAGGTCGCCAATGTCGAGGATTCCGTAACGCAGGCGGCGGTGACCTCGCTGCGCGCCACGATCGGGCGGCACACGCTGGACGACGTGCTCAAGGATCAGGAATCGATCTCCGCCCAGTTGCAACGAACCATCGACGCGTTCACCGAGCCGTGGGGCGTCAAGGTCGAACAGGTGTCGATGAAGAACATAGAAATCCCCGAGACGATGCAGCGCGCGATGGCGCAGGAGGCCGAGGCTCTGCGCGAGAAACGTTCGCGCACAATCAAGGCCGAAGCCGAGCTCGACGCCGCCGAGATGCTCAAACGCGCCGCCGACATTATCGCGACCTCGCCGGCCAGCCTGGAGTTGCGCCGCATGCAGATGCTGACCGAAGTCGGCGCGGAGCAGAACACGATGACGATCGTGATCATGCCGGCGGAATTCGTCACGCTCGCCGGCGCGCTGGCAAAATCCGTGCTTTCGAAGACGTAATGGCGAAGACTTGAGCGATCGGCCCTGGCGCGAGACCGCCGACGGCATCGTCGTCGCGTGCCGCCTGACGCCCAAGGGCGGCTCCGACGCGATCGACGGCCTCGCCATGCTGAGTGACGGCTCG
>JAYTRP010000608.1:0-3217 GCA_043746145.1 Hyphomicrobiales bacterium
GAGCGACGAGCCGATCGAGCGAGGGGAAGTCGGTTGGCACCAACCGGCAATGATTGCCGAACCCACAAAATTCTGCGGTGTGCCCATTTCATCCCCCTCCGCCGAGCAATGTTTCAGGCGCACGCGCCGATTCTGAGGTCGGCTGTCGGGCGCGAGCGCCGGATCAGATTCGGCTTGCACAACACGCGGAAGCTACGCTCCGCCAAGCTCATGTCAAGCAAAATCTGACAACATTGTAGTACGATGTTGAGCTACCATGTAGCGGAGCAAAGTCGCCGGCGTGTGTCGGCCCAAGGATCCTGCCGATGTCACACGACTACGGTCAGCCCTCGCATAAGACAAGAATTTTGCCTTCGGGGCGGCCGCTTTCGAACGCCGAATGGGCCTCGGCGATTTGATCGAGAGTAAAGATACGTTGATCGATCTGCGGAGCGATAAGTCCCGCGTCCACCAGTTCGGCAACTCGATTCAGACGCGTGGTATAGACGTCGAGCCCAACGCCGCTGATCAGCGAATTGGGAACAAAGATCGAATGCAGCGAAAGCGCCTTTCGCGACATCAGGCCAAGATCACATTCGCGGCGTGTGACAAGTGAGATCAGATGCCCGCCATCGCGCAACGCACCGAACAGGGCTCCAAGATCCATCCCGACAGTGCAGTCAACCAGCGCGTCGAATCCCGCGCCGTGGGTCACACGCCTGGCATAATCAGCGGGCAGTTCCTGATGGGTCACGTAGCCGTCGAGAGCACCAAACCCAAGCGCTGCCCGTACCTTTTCCGGCGAGTTCACGCCGGCGTGAACGGCAGCGCCAAGCGCGCTTGCCATTTGCACCGCGAGGTGGCCTACGCCGCCGGTTGCTCCGAGGATCAGCACGGAGCTGGCCGGCCCGACCTGGGCTCGCTCAAGCGCTTCCGCCGCCGTGAGACCGGCGAGCGGCAAAGCGGCGGCATGGGCGAGCGGGATCGAACGTGGCGCCGCGGCGATCAGACGCGCATCGACCGCTGCCATCTGCGCATAAGCACCGGGGTTGCCCCGCACGCCCCCGATGTAACCAAAAACTTCGTCACCCACCGCGAAGCGATCGACGCCGGACCCGAGCGCGACAACCCGTCCGGCCAGATCCGACCCCAGCAATGCCGGCAGTTCAGGCGCCACAGCGCCGCCGTGGCGCCGTAACTTGCATTCGATCGGATTGATGCTTGTCGCAGCGATCCGCACGAGCACTTGGCCGGGTCCCGCAACAGGAGCTGGCAGTTTCGTCATGGCGAACTTGGCGCCGTCGCCAAAGTTGTAAAGAAGTTGCGCCTGCACGATCAGTCTACCTCCACCGCGAACTCTGTCGCGACCGTCATTCAAGCAACCTTTCGCGCAGGCGCTTGATCTCGGTCATCGATACATCAAGCTGGGTTTGCACGTAGGATTCAACCGAGCCGTGCGCCGCATAAATCGCCTCAAACATGGCATCCAGATAGGAAGTGTCGGCGATCATCATCGGCCTCCACGAATGGGCCGACGCGTTGAGGGCGGCCGCGTTTCGTGGATCTGACAGGAACATCTGGGTCGTCGCATCGACTGCGGCATTGGTCTCGAGGTAGTCCACGTCAATTTTTGGTCGGCCGACGCCGAGCAGCGCGAGGAGCAGCGCAGTAGCGACTCCCGTTCGGTCCTTTCCTGCCGAACAATGAAACAGGATCGGATGCTCACTTCGTGCCAGAGCATGGAACAACGCGGCGTAACTCTCACGGTGATGAATGGGAAGCGTTTGATAGACATTCCGCATCATCGAGCGGGTTTTCTCTGCCGATGTAAGGCTCTGCGCCAACAGCGGTTTCGGATCGCCGAGGGTGTCATTGCCGTCAAGCTGCCAGCGTCCCACATCGTGATTCGCGAGCCAGTGCGTGGGCGAATGATTGCGCTCGGGCGCGGATCGCAAATCGAAGATCATCCCAATGCCAAGCGCAAGGAGGCCATTCACTCCCGCCGGCGTCAATCGCTCAAGTGATCCCGACCTAAATATTAGCCCGCTTCGTATCTGGCTGCCGCCCGCCGAACCGATCCCGCCGAGATCGCGCAAATTGTGCGATCCTTCGATCTGCAGTCGCTGACTTGTCGCCGTCTCGATGCTGCTTACCTTCGCTTGCCACATGCCTTCGGACCTTACGAATGATGTGAAACCGGCAGTTGGCCTCGTCAAGCAAAATGAGCGGATTGCGCTACAATCTTGTAATATATTTCCTTGACATCAGACCTTCGCGGGTGGCTAAATGTTGCTCGCCGCTAGAGAGAACATAAATGAGCGGACGTGATGGAGAAAGGTTTGGATGACGAGAATCGGCGGCGACTCCGATCGCTACGGCGATACCCCGGCTTCGGTTCTGGTCGAGGCCACGCATAATAGCGTACGTGACCTCGTCCGCCGTAAGTTCGCCGAGAACGGGGGCAGTTGGCGCGATTTCGTGTTCGAATCGTCGAACGACTTGATCACGGTCGAAGACTTCGCCGGCATCGAACAAAGGATCCTTCAGACCGGCCATCGTTTCGCCGCATCGGCAATGATTTCGGCGCGCGAGAGACCCGATATCTACAAGCCGCTCGAAGGGTTCAGCGGCGACATCGCCGACTTCAGTTTCGAGCATCCCGAGGCGATCGTGGCCCCCGTCAACACGGACGGTCGCGAGCAGCGCGGGATCGGCGACAATGTGGTTCGCCGTCCCGACAATGTCGTCGGCACCGCACGCTACGTGCGGACCAGCGACGCGGTCCTCAGCTACATGACCGAAGGCGTTCCTGACGACATGATCGCGATCATCGACGACAGCGGCGGTACGCTGACCGCGCCAATTCTGGAAAAATTCAAAGGCGTAATCTGCGCCGGCGGAACGGTTCGGTCGCACCTTGGCATCCTAACGCGAGAATATGGCATTCCGTGTTTGATGAACGCCAAGATCAGCGGAATCCGCGAGGGCGACTGGGTCGAGATCGAGACCAGCGCGATTGCGAGAACCGCCGAATCCTATCAGAGCAGCAAGGAAATGACCGCGCGTGTGTGGAAGATCGAACGATGACCGTGCCGCCGAATCGCGCCAACCTACCGACCTATGTGCAATTGCTCGAGACCAACAATCTCATGCAGAATTGCGGCGACGAAACCTACTGGCTGTGCCTGACGCGGACAGTCCAGGAATCTAAGCTGTTCCCAGTGTCGCCATACATATT
>JAYTRP010000609.1:0-3207 GCA_043746145.1 Hyphomicrobiales bacterium
CGGTCGGACAAGATCGAAGCGTTCGATTCAGCTCCGGTGCTCGCCGCCCTGTTTGCAATAAACCGGGTAAAGCTGACTCCAGGCTTGTGGCGGATCTGCTCACTCGAACGGGCGCTTGGCGGTCGGCGTTACGTCGCAACCTCGGAGGGCGCGGCGAATTCCTCCGCAATGTCGAGATTAGTATCGTCCGAATAAGAAAGGCTCGCGAACAATCGGGCGAGCCAAGTCCGCTTTTCCAGCGGCGCAGTGATAGTCAGCACGAACTGCCGTCGTTGATCCAGATCGCCTCGCCATCGACGGCGCCGACGGCAACCCCATGCACCGTCGCGCGTTCGCTGGCGATGTCATTCGGCGCCTTGTCTGCGGTGATCTGCAACACGCCGTTGAAGTACGAAGTTGAATTGCAAGGTTGCTGCTTGGCGCCCCGCGAGAAATGCGCGCTGATGTTCAGCGCATGCGCTGGGGCTGATCTTGGTCTACGCTCGGCAAAGTCCCTGCTGGGTGCTCTATCTGACAAAGCGTCGACATGGTGAGCGGAAGGTTGATAAAAAACCGTGCGATTCCACCCTGAATTCTTTGCCTGATAGAGCGCAACGTCCGCCTGCTCGAGTAAACCGTCGAAGCTGGAGGCTTGATCAAATTCCGCGACCCCGAAACTCATGGTGGTCTTGAGGGGTCCGTTGACGGTGGTGAAAGCCTCCTTGGCGATCAGACACCCCAGTCGATCCGCGATATTTAAGGCCCCCTTCCGGTCAGTGTCGCGCAAGATCAGCGCAAACTCTTCACCTGCGAGACGTCCCGCATAGTCGGGCGCCTGGAGTTTAGACCTGAGCAAGGACGTGAGCCGTCGCAGCACCTGGTCGCCCATCGCGTGACCGTGCAAGTTATTGACGCGTTTGAAATGATCGACGTCGGCCATCACGCAGGCAAGCGGGCGACGGTGACGGCGCGTCAAGGTGAGGTCACGTCGCCCTGCTTCCAGGAACGCGCGTCGAGTCATCGCTCCCGTCAGACCATCGGTGGCCGCGATCTGGCGAACTGTTCCTGCGAAGGCGTGCGCGGGACCGTATCGATGCAGCAGATCGTCCCCACGTTGAACCCGTCGCGGGTTTTGAGCTGAGCCCCAACGTAAAAGCGGATGTAAGGGGAGCCCGTCACCAGCGGATTATTGGCAAAGCGAGGATCACGCCGCGCGTCGGGAATGACTAAGGGTTCACTCTGCTCGACCGCTATTGCGCAGAAAGAAAGGTTACGCGGAGTTGCCAGCATTTCAGACCCTAAGCGCGCCTTGAACCACTGACGGTCGCGATCCACCAGCGAGATCAGAACAATCGGAACTTGCAACGCGGATTTTGCGAGCCTCGCAATACCTTGGCATGCCTCCTCCGGCTCTGTGTCCAGAATTTGAACGTCGTGCAATGCTTGCAAGCGGTCTTCCTCGCATGCTGTTGAACAAATAAGCATTGGATGTCGTCAAACTACGAAATGACGACGAAAGCAGGGAAGAAATGTACCGGAGCGAGGCTGCTTTTCTTAAGGTCAACGAAGTCGATACGCACGGGTGGGTCTAAAGTGCCTGCAATCCCACAATCCGATCATTTCTGGCGTTCTGCAGCCTTAACAATTGGAGACTACGGTAGACGGAATACGCTTTCGTTCCGTTAGGCGAATTGATCGACTACCACCAAATTCCTGTTGGGAATTGCCATTGACTGGGCCTAGCGTAGGCACAGTCTACTATGCTGAGTTTAGAACCAGGCAAGGTTAAGCAGCGGTGCGGTGACTTACCCACGCCCAGAGCTGGACGTATCAACAAGCAACCCACGTCAGGAGCCTGGCGGATTCGTTTAGCGATCTGCGGGCAAAGTGGAGGTATAATCCCCAATGCGCTTTCAGCAGCGCTCTCAGAGAGCCATCAGCGCATCACGCACGGCGGCGTCCACCCCGTCCAGCACGAATCGCTTCGTCCGCGCGGCCAATTCCCTTGCGAGCCCGGCGAAAGGCGCGCCGCCGAGCAGCACGAACTCCGCCGCACAAGCCTCGATTTCCTCAGCAATCTCGTCGGCGCGGGCCTGCCTGTCCTCGACCAACTCCGCAATCGAAAACGGCAGGATACGGACTTGCGCAAGCGCGTCGCCGAGCCCTAGCGCCTTGGCCTTTTCGCGGATCGGTTTCTGCATCGCGGCGCCGAGCGTGACGATCGAAAATCGCCGACCGTCGCGGCCCGCTTCTCGCATCCCTGCCTCGCCAAGACCAATCACGGGCATGAGCGCGCGTGCGCGGGCTTCGCAAAGCCCGGGATCGCCGAAGCCGCCAATTATCGCGACGCGGGCGCCATGACCCGCGACGATTGTGGCCTCGACGGCGCGGGCGGCGTTGGCCGCCTGTTCGGGGGTTTCGATCGCAGCTAACCCCGAGGCGGCGTTGACCGCGACAATCTCGGCGTCGGGACCAGCGACGCGGCGCGCTTCCTCGGCCAACCAACCCGTCACGCGCGTGTCCGTGTTGGGGTTGACGATCAGCAGCCGGCGCGGATTGGCCGTCAGCCCGCGTTGGCGGAACGTGTCAGCCAGTGTTTCGCGATCTCGTCCCGCCGCGCGATCCATGCTCCGCCCTTTGCTCTGATCGCACTTAATATGCGCTCGAGCGCGCCAATCCGTCCAGGCCGGCCAATCATGCGCAAATGCAGGCCGATCGACATCATCTTGGGCGCCTCGGCGCCTTCGCGATGCAGCCAATCGAAGGCGTCGAGAACGTATTCCGCGAAATCGCCGGCGCGGGCGAAGCGGTTGGTGTTCTGGAACTGCATGTCGTTGGTGTCAAAGGCGTAGGGCAGCACGACATGGCGCCGCTCGCCGGCCTCGACCAACCAGGGTAGGTCGTCGTTATAGGCGTCGCTGTCGTAGAGAAACCCGCCTTCCTCTATCAATAATCGGCGCGTGTTGGTCGACGAGGCCGAGCGCGTATGCCAACCAACCGGACGCACCCCGGTAGCGATTTCAATCGCGGCCACCGTGCGCGCGATCCGCTCGCGCTCGTCGTTCTCGGCAAGTCCGGCGTGGCTTTCCCAGCGCCAGCCATGCGCGGCGACCTCGTGCCCGCGCGCAATCGCATCGCGGGCGAGATCGGGCGAACGCTCGACCGCGCGGCCACAGGCGCTTAACGTCGCCTTGACCCCGAACGCGTCGAGCAGATCCATCACGCGCC
>JAYTRP010000610.1:0-3184 GCA_043746145.1 Hyphomicrobiales bacterium
ACGCCGGAGGTCGCGGGTTCGAGTCCCGTCTCTCTCGCCATTTTTTGGCAGTGTAATAAGCCCGTTTTTCTGGGCTTAGTAGACACACTAATATTCAAGCATTGAGCGGGCGTCTGCGCCTGAAAGGTTCGTTGCGTCGACTGCCGTAAGGGCGAGTGTAGCGCGAAGTCGTTGCTCGCCAAATTGCATTGGATCGGGAAGTTGTCTTGGACCCCTCAAGGTGTTATTAATAGACGCATAATGAGCTACTTCAAACCATCAAACACGTCTTATCTCCCGGTCAACCCGTAGCGACAGAAGACGTAGGTTTTCAAAGCCATCGAGTTGAATGAGAGTCGTTGCATAGTCCGGGTAGCCGCACGCCAAGAGTTCCATTTCAAGCCCTTAAGCGCTGATTTGTTGGAACTCGGCAGCCGTTTTTATGACGCTACCCGAGGCAAAAAGCCGCTGCATCGTGTTTCACCTTGCATGGCCCGGTGCACTGCGATACGCGTCACTTGACCTCAGCGGCGCAATCGCGCGGAAGCGGTCGCCAAGTCGCGATAAGGCTCGCTGCTCGGTCTGGGAAACGGCTCAAAGCCTTCCGCCGGAGCTGCACCCAAAAATGAGGTCGTGGGTCCTCATTAATCCTCCAAGCGAGCCGACGCTATCGGATCGTGCTTCGAACAGGTGCCCCGTGCCAAGCCTGATTTCCGATTATCTTCCGCTCGTGATCTTTCTCGCCGTTGGGGCTTTCATCAGTGGCGCTCTGTTGGTCGCGCCGTTCATCGTAGCGTACAAGAGCCCCGATAGCGAAAAACTTTCGGCTTATGAATGCGGCTTTAATCCGTTCGACGACGCGCGGATGAAATTCGACATTCGTTTCTATCTAGTCTCGCTGCTGTTTATCATCTTCGATCTCGAAGTTGCGTTTCTGTTTCCGTGGGCAGTCGCATTCCACGACATCGGCGCGTACGGCTTCTGGTCGATGATCATTTTTCTCGGCGTGCTGACCATTGGCTTCGTCTACGAGTGGAACAAGGGAGCGTTGGAATGGGACTGACCGCCAACCCGCTAATTGCGCCCGCGTCGCGAGGCGTGATTGATCCTGAAACCGGGCGACCGATCGGCGCAAACGACCGCTACTACGGCGAGATTAACGACCAACTCGCCGACAAGGGTTTTTTCGTAGCTGCAACCGACGATCTCATTCAGTGGGCGCGCACGGGTTCGCTGATGTGGATGACCTTCGGTCTCGCTTGTTGCGCGGTCGAAATGATGCACCTTTCCATGCCGCGCTATGACGTGGAGCGCTATGGCTTCGCGCCGCGCGGCAGTCCGCGCCAGTCCGACGTAATGATCATTGCAGGCACGTTGACCAACAAAATGGCCCCGGCGCTCCGCAAGGTCTATGACCAGATGCCAGAGCCGCGTTATGTTATCTCGATGGGCTCCTGCGCCAATGGCGGCGGCTATTACCACTATTCCTACTCGGTCGTGCGCGGTTGCGATCGTATCGTGCCTGTCGACATCTATGTCCCGGGCTGTCCGCCGACGGCAGAAGCATTGCTCTACGGTGTGCTTTTGCTGCAGAAAAAAATCCGGCGTACAGGCACGATAGAACGATAGTGAGACTGAAGCGGTAGGCGTGGGTTGAGGACGGGACGGGATCTGAGCGGAACATCGCAATCCCGGTCGGTCGCACAAAAAGGGCCGGGCGCATGTCGTCATGGCGGACGTGAGGGGCTTCATGGACGATGTCTTGAAATCGATAGGTGAAAAGACCGCGGCCGCGTTCCCCGACGCGATCACAGGCCTAAGTCATGTTCTTGACGAGTTGACCCTGTTCACCGAGGCTTCCCGCATTGTCGATGTGCTGACGTTTCTGCGCGACGATCCCTCTTGTATGTTCGTTTGCTTCATCGACCTTACTGCAGTCGACTATCCCGAGCGCGATAAACGGTTCGAGCTTGTCTACCATTTGCTTTCACCGAAAATGAATCGCCGGATCCGCATCAAATATTCTACTGACGAAGAGACACCGGTTCTCTCGACGATCCCGGTATTTCCGGCCGCGGATTGGTATGAGCGCGAAGTCTATGATCTGTTTGGCGTGCTTTTCGAGGGTCATCCGGACCTTCGCCGCATCCTCACCGACTACGGTTTTGACGGACATCCCTTGCGTAAGGACTTCCCGATGACCGGATTCGTCGAGGTGCGGTACGATCAAGAAGAAAAGCGGGTGCGCTACGAGCCTGTGAAGTTGCCGCAGGAATTCCGACAGTTCGACTTTCTTAGCCCCTGGGAGGGCGCGCCGCTTCCAGGTGACGAAAAGGCGAAAAGTTGATCACGGTCCAGTCTCATTCGTCCTTGGCTTTTCGCCTCTCCTGGTGGGGAGCGGCGAGCGGCATGGGCTTGAAGATCTGAGGAGCGAAGGCGTTATGACCGAACAGAACCTTCGCAATTTCTCGATCAACTTCGGGCCGCAACACCCGGCCGCGCATGGCGTGTTGCGCCTTGTGCTCGAACTCGATGGCGAAGTCGTCGAGCGCGTCGATCCGCACATCGGCCTGCTGCATCGTGGCACCGAGAAGCTCATGGAGGCGCGAACTTACCTCCAGAACGTGCCTTATCTGGATCGTCTGGACTACGTGGCTCCGATGAACCAGGAGCACGCTTTTGCGCTTGCAATCGAGCGTCTGCTCGGCGTTACAGTTCCACGACGAGCGCAACTGATCCGCGTGCTATATTGCGAGATTGGGCGTCTGCTGTCGCATTTGCTTAACGTCACCACCCAAGCCATGGACGTTGGTGCGCTCACTCCGCCGCTTTGGGGCTTCGAAGAGCGCGAGAAACTGATGATATTCTACGAGCGCGCCAGCGGAGCGCGCATGCACGCGGCATATTTCCGTCCTGGCGGCGTGCACCAGGACCTTCCGCGCAAGCTGGTGGACGATATCTATGCATTCTGCGACCCCTTTTTGAAGGTCTGCGATGATCTCGAAAGCCTGCTGACCAACAATCGAATTTTCAAGCAGCGCAACGTTGACATCGGCGTAGTGTCGCTGGCCGAGGCCTTTGCCTTTGGCTTCTCGGGCGTAATGGTGCGCGGCTCTGGCGCGGCCTGGGACTTGCGCAAATCGCAGCCCTACGAGTGCTACGAAGAGATGGAATTCGACATCCCCATTGGTAAGAACGGCGACTG
>JAYTRP010000611.1:0-3183 GCA_043746145.1 Hyphomicrobiales bacterium
AACGAAAGAGCGGGGCGCTACATAAGGAGTTGAAATCGGCGGCTCTCGCACTAGAGACAGATCCGTCGGAACAAAACCTCGCCCGCCTGCTCGACATAAAATCGAGCCTCGCCGATCTAAACGACGCCGAGGCGGCTGTAGAGGGTTTTGGTCTGGCTAGCGGGCGCATCACGCCGCCAGTTTGAAGTGGGTTAACGCGAGGTTAGGGGCTGCCGACGACATTCACGCCGCGAAGCTGATTCGCGGATGTTTGCGTTATATCCCCGGCCCCGCCCGGAATCGAGATGGAGCAGCCGGGATGGCGAGAAACGACGAGCCGAAGTCGGAAGGCGAAGCCCCGGTTGTGGAAGCGGTCGACGGGCCGCTGCTCGATCTGTCGGACGCCGCCGTCAAGCGGCTTATCAAGACCGCCAAAAAGCGCGGTTGGGTGACGCAGGACGAATTGAACGCCGTGCTGCCGTCGGACGTGAATTCCTCCGACCAGATCGAAGACATCAACGCGATGCTCAGCGAGATGGGCATCAGCGTCGTCGAATCTGAAGAGACCGAAGACGCCGAGAAGGAGGCCGAACCCGCCCCCGAAGAGGAGGAGGAGGCGACCGGCACCGAGGTCGTCGAGGCCCCGCGCGCCACCGCCGTCGCCACCCGCGCGTCGGAAGGCAACGAGCGCACCGACGATCCCGTGCGCATGTATCTGCGCGAGATGGGGTCGGTCGAACTGCTGTCGCGCGAGGGCGAAATCGCCATCGCCAAGCGCATCGAGGCTGGCCGCGAGGCGATGATCGCCGGGCTCTGCGAGAGCCCGCTGACCTTCCAGGCCATCATCATCTGGCGCGACGAACTCAACGAAGCGAAGATTCTGCTGCGCGACATCATCGATTTGGAGGCGACCTACGCCGGGCCCGACGGCAAGAAGACGCCCAAGATCGACATGACCGAACCGCAGAACGCCGAGGCGCTCGCCGCCCGCATAGCCGAGCGCGCCGCGCCCTCGACCGCGCCGCGCTCGCCCCCGCAAGGGTTCGACGCCGACGGTGCACCCATCGACGGCTTCGACGACGAAGACGACATGGACAACGCCGTTTCGCTCTCCGCGATGGAGGCCGAACTCAAGCCCAAGGTGCTGGAGACCTTCGACCGCATCGCCGACGCCTATAAGAAGCTGCGACGGTTGCAGGAGCAGAACGTCGAGAACCGGCTGAAGAACGAGACGCTGTCGCCAGCCCAGGAGCGCAAATACAAATCGCTGAAGAAAGACATCGTAACCGACGTCAAATCGCTTTCGCTCAACCAGAACCGCATCGAGTCGCTGGTCGAGCAGCTTTATGACATTAACAAGCAGTTGATCGGCCTCGACGTCAAGCTGATGCGGCTGGCGGAATCGAACGGCGTCGTGCGCGAGGATTTCCTCAAGAACTATCAAAATTCCGAGTTGGACCCGAAATGGGTTTTGCGGGTGTCGAAGCTGGGTTCGCGCGGCTGGAAGGATTTTGTCGCCAAAGACAAGGACACGATCAAGGATCTGCGCACCGAGATACAATCGCTGGCGCAGATGACCGGCCTGGAGATCCAGGAGTTCCGCAAGCTCGTCCATATGGTGCAGAAGGGCGAGCGCGAGGCGCGCCAGGCCAAGAAGGAAATGGTGGAGGCCAATCTGCGCCTCGTCATCTCCATCGCCAAGAAATACACCAATCGCGGCCTGCAATTCCTGGATCTCATTCAGGAAGGCAACATCGGGCTGATGAAGGCGGTCGACAAGTTCGAGTACCGGCGCGGCTACAAGTTCTCGACCTATGCGACATGGTGGATTCGTCAGGCGATCACGCGCAGCATCGCCGATCAGGCAAGGACGATCCGCATCCCCGTCCGTATGATCGAGACGATCAACAAGATCGTGCGGACCTCGCGCCAAATGCTGCACGAGATCGGCCGCGAGCCAAGGCCCGAGGAGCTGGCCGAAAAGCTGGCGATGCCGCTGGAGAAAGTGCGCAAGGTTCTCAAGATCGCCAAAGAGCCGATCTCGCTGGAGACGCCCATCGGCGACGAGGAAGATTCGCATCTGGGCGATTTCATCGAGGACAAGAACGCCATCCTGCCCATCGACGCGGCCATCCAATCGAACCTGCGCGAAACGACGACCCGCGTGCTGGCGTCCTTGACGCCGCGTGAAGAGCGCGTGCTGCGCATGCGCTTTGGCATCGGCATGAACACGGATCACACGCTGGAGGAGGTCGGCCAGCAGTTTTCGGTGACGCGCGAGCGTATTCGCCAGATCGAGGCGAAGGCGTTGCGCAAGTTGAAGCATCCGAGCCGGTCGAGGAAGCTCAGGAGCTTTTTGGACAACTGACAGCAGACATCGCATTCATGATTAACTTTCCTTTTGAACGTAGTAAAGTATCCACATTCGGCGACTTGAGGACTTTTGAGCGTCACCTTTCCGATGCTCGGAAGGGTGACGCCGAGTTGTCAAAGGAGTGGCGAATTCCAACCTCGCCCGAGGCAAAGCGTGCAGTCAAAATTCGCGAAGAAACGTATCCGATAAAACTTTTGGCCGACAATTTAAGCTATGAAGATTGCGGGACTTTTCAGCTTACGGCAGAGGGGTTTCCCAATGTTGATGCAATTATTTCGTCGGGCGGAAATAGATTTAATTTGCAAATTACAATTGCAGATCCAAGTTTTGTTACAAATGCTGGGGATAGTTGCAATGGTGGCTTCGACTTTCGCCTCACCCAAGAAGCACTGAACAATAACGGTTACGTGGTTGGTTCGTCTGCTATGAAGCGCGAGGGGAAGGATATT
The DNA here is from genome assembly GCA_043746145.1 of Hyphomicrobiales bacterium. GTDB lineage: Bacteria > Pseudomonadota > Alphaproteobacteria > Rhizobiales > Beijerinckiaceae > Roseiarcus. The sequence continues at coordinate 2,803 of JAYTRP010000611.1, forward strand.
GTCTCCGAAAAACCCGTGAAGACTTTGCCTGAAACTTTCGACGCTTGTGTTCGAGGTATCGAAAATGCGTTGAGACGAAAAATTGGAAGGAGTCAACCTGGTTTACATTTGCTGGTTGATGCTCGCGGGTATTGGATGAACATGGTTGATCTAAGATTCGCAAATATTGTCAACGAGGCAATGCGTCGAGTCGGTAAGACCTCAATAGATGACTCGTTTGAAAAATATTATTTCGTTTCAGACGGCAAGGGTTTGTATTTTGAGTACGAGCCATAGAAATTAAGTAATTGCTCACCCCCACCCGGTTATGCGTGGAGAGGCAGGGGCTTTCCGGCCAGCGTGAGGCGGATGGCTTCACGGGCGCCGACGGACCGGCGGCGC
>JAYTRP010000612.1:0-9874 GCA_043746145.1 Hyphomicrobiales bacterium
AGTCAAACTGCGACCGTTGAAGGGCCAGCGTTCCCGTAGAAATGGAGATTGATTGCACAGCAGCGTCGGAGCCTAACGTCGTCAGCTCCTCGGTCGTCAGTTGTACCGCGGTGTCGCTTACTGCAATCGTGAGCGAACCGCTGCCGTCATTGGCTAAGCCGTTGAAGGCGCTCTCGACAGCGCTTACTTGGCTAACCGCCACCCCGCTAACGTCGAGCGCGAAGGATCCAATGATTTTGCCGACTGTGGCCGCGTTGTTGAGAAAACTTGCCTGCCCGATCGTTATCGTCGGCGTGCCGCCATCCAGCAAGGCAATCGAGGTCACATGGCCGTTAACCCGCAAGGGATCCAGATAAGCCACGACTTGCGCAGCTGTGTCCGAGATGGCGATCGTGTAGCCGCCTGCAATTTCGCCAAGCGCGGTCGTGTCGGTTACGACGTCGACGGCGTCGAGCGTCAGCGCGCCCCCGCTGCCGACCACGATGCTATTCACCCTGGCGTTGATGTTGAGGGCGTCGATCTGGTCTGAGAGGATGGCTGCGGAGTCGGAGACCGACACCAGGGCCGCGACGCCGTTTGAGGCGTAGAGCTTCGCGAGCCCCAAATTGCTCGCGGTCGACGCAATTACCTGAACCTCGCCGGAGGTGACGACAATGCGAGCGACCTGACTGGCGGCGTTGAGGCTCGACAGAACAGAAGCGATATTGCTGGCAGTGTCGGCGATCCAGATCGACGCCAAGGTCGAGTCGGAATTGTAAAGTCCGACGAGCGCGGCGCTGTCCGCGCTCCATTGCGCGACCGACAGTTCTACAGTTCCGCTTGTGACGACGATACGGTTGACCTGAGCATGGCTCGCTGTTGTCGTCAGCGCGGCAAAGGAAAGATTGGCGCCGGTGTCGGAGACGGTCACGGAGGCGGCGGTTGATCCGTCAACTTCGTACATCTTGCCCAGCACGCTGGAGTCCAACTGGAGTTGGTGGACCGTGCAGACAATCGGGTTACTGGCGCTGTCGCTGACGACAAGTTTTAGAATGCCAGGCGTAATATTCAGCCAGTCAATTGCGGCTGATATGTTGGCGGCTGTGTCGGTAACGATCACCGAAGCCGGCGTTGTGCCGTCGCCTGCAACCAGCTTGCTAAGCCCCGTCTCATCGGTCACGAGCGCGGCGACGCTGCTCAACATCACGGTCCCGCCACTGACCTCTATGAATCCGATATGCGTATTGCCGCCAAGCGCCTGCAGGGCGCCGGTGATGTTGATGGCGGTATCGATGATGTTCAGTCTATAGGCGCCGCCGCCCAGGTTCGTCGTTGCCGCAAGCAACGTTGCGTCGTTTGTGACCTGAGCGACACTTGCCGTTAGAGACGCGCGATCGCTGATGACCATCTGGGTCACGTGCGAATTGCCAGCCAAGGCGTCGAGCGTAGCGGAAAGGTTGCTCGCATTATCGGTGACATTGAGCGTGTAGCCGCCGCCGGAGGCATTGGCGAGCTTGGCTAGAGCTATCGCGTATGCTGTGATCTGAGCGGCATTCGTCTGAACGGCCGCCGAATTGCTGATCGCGATCGCGGTGATCTTCGTGTTGGTCGCCAAAGCGCCGAGATTGGCGCCAATGTTTGCGGCCGTGTCCGACACTTTGAACAGATTTGTGGTCGTTCCGTTGTTGAACCGAACCGTGGCGAGCGCGGCTGCGTCGCTGGCGACTTGCGCTGCAGTCAACGTGAGCTGACTATTATTGGAGACGACGATCTGCGAAGCGGTTGCGGCCACGGTCTCGATGCGGTCGAGATAAGTTATAACATTGGCCGCGGTGTCTTTGACGATTACAGCCGCCGCGGATGTATCTGCGTTGACCAGCTTGGCTATCGCTGCAAGGTTGCTGCCGACCTGCAAGGCCGTGAGCGTCACTGCCAGGTTGTTTGAGATCTGGATGCTGCTCACCTGCGAATCGGTCGCGATCGCAGCAAAATTGGAGCCAATATTGACGGCGGTGTCAGAGGCGATCACCGACGCCGTTGTTCCATTCGGATTCTTTAGGATGGCGAGCGCGGTCGCGTCGCCGGTGATTTGCGAAACGCTGAGCTTGATTTCGGCGCCAGGGCCGTCTTGAACGATGATCTGGCTGAAATGAAAATCGAGCGCGAGGGAACTGAGCGCCGCTTGTAGGTTCGCTGCGGTGTCTTGAACCGCGAAGGGTGAGCCGGAGTCCAGCGTGGACTTGTTCGTCGTCCAGTTAGCGACGGATTGTCCGCTCATGGATTCCCCTTTTTCATTGATTCGGATATGGCGAGCGCTTGCCCAGAACACACGCCTAGGTTGTATCTATGAAAAGATGGTTAACGTCTGTCGCGTTGCATTAAGGCTTTAATTTGCCTAGAGCGCTGGGAATTAAGGGGATTGTTAGCAGCACAACCACAACCTTGGGTTGTGCACACATGCCGTGACGTTTAAGGGCCAATCTGTTGACGCTGCGGTGAAATCAGACCGCAATGGCGCCTTACGCTAATTGCGCGCGGACAGCGCTTCCGCAGAATGCGAGACGACAACTGTCACATCGGTCAATATTCGGTGGATCGCCTCGGCGGGCGCTCGATACGAATAGGGTCGAAACGAATCCTTGATCAAATAAGAAATCGGCTGCCCCTCCAAATTATAGTCACCGCCATAGATCAGCAGCGCGTGGTTGTCAGTCGAACCCCAGACCACGGCTTCGCCGCGCATCAATGATTGGTGGATTAAGTCGACAACCGTGGAGAGTTTCACGTAGTGCACGTTCGTTCCAGGCCGCGCGTCTGGATCGTCGGACGGGGCAACCCGCTCGCTTCCCTCTTTCGTGACATCGTATTCGCCCCAAACGTCGTCCCCGAGCACCGCGTCTGCAGTGGCTTGCGATGCGAGCGTCTTGCCGTCGAGGTGAGTGGCGACCGGGACCGCGCCGAGGTCCGCCGTGAGAGACTCGTCAAGAGCTTGAAGTTTGGCTTTTTCGCCGTGCAGCCGAGCAAGACCGCGCGAGATTGATATGAAAATCGGGTCCGAATCGGCAATGTCATGAAAGTCCGAGCGCGCGACGAGACCGTGAGCGCGGATCAGCGCCAATGCGTCGACGGCGATTCCTCCATCCTCCAAATGAGTGGAGCTACCCTCGATTGTTCGTCGGAAACGGTCGGCGATCGACTCGCGTTGCAAGGCTGCGCGGGAGAGTTCAATCTTTGAACCGGGATGCCTATGGAGGTAGTTGGTCTCCAGCATGTTGAGCGTCGCGTAGATCCAGCACAGATCGGAATCGCCCTGGTCAAAAGGCTGGGAAATTGGAAGCGCATAGCTTTCTTTGACGCCGATCGTCGATGTGCCATTCGCCAACACCTCTGCAGAGGGCAATGTCGCGAGAACCGCGCATAATGAAATCGCCGCAATAACGGAGAGGCTTCGCGGCGAAAGACAGGATCGTGGACGACAGCGCTTCTTGGACAGAGGCATCGCCCCCCTTTTAGCTTTGCTGCACAAACGATAGGCAGACAACGCCAGGTTGAGCACTCGGGTTCCTCTAGGGGCGATCTCGTGGACTCCAACCGCCGGCGACATGCAAGGCAGCACACAGATTGACCATACCATCTAGTCGGTATACTCATACTGTAACGGAGGGGGATGGGATGCCGACAGGACAATATCGATGGGTTCTCGTCGCGGCCGGTGGCCTAATGGGCTGCGTCGCTATCGGCGCGATGTTCTCACTGCCGGTGTTTTTGCAGGCCATGGCTCAATCGACCGGCTGGTCGCGCGCCGGGATCTCCTCGGCGATGACCATTGGCTTCCTCGCCATGGGTCTGGCGAGCTTTGGATGGGGGACATTGGTCGATCGGTTTGGCCCCCGGCCGATAGTTCTCTGTGGAACGCTGCTGATCGCCGCCAGTCTCGCAGTCGCAAGCCGCGCCGCTACCCTGCTGGAGTTCCAGATCGCCTTCGGCGCGGGGCTCGGAATCGGCGCCGGCGCGGTTTTCGCGCCTATGATCACGGCCGTGATCGGCTGGTTCGACACGCGTCGCAGCCTCGCGGTCTCGTTGGTTTCGGCTGGCATGGGCATGGCGCCGATGATCATGTCCCCTTTTGCCGCGTGGCTGATTTCCTTCTGCGATTGGCGCACGGCAATGCTAACGATCGCAGGCGTCGCACTCGCGCTCATGCTCCCTGCCGCCTTGCTGGTCAGGACGCCTCCTCGTGAATCCATGCCCCAAGCCGTCGTCGGCGCACCGATACTTCATTCCGACGCGGGCAAAGCACTCGCCTCGCCGCAGTTCCTTGTGCTGGCGCTCGCCAATTTCTTCTGCTGCGCGACGCATTCCGGGCCGATCTTTCACACCATCAGCTACGCCATGACATGCGGGATTCCCGCCGCGCTCGCGGTCAGCATCTATAGCGTCGAGGGGCTCGCGGGCATGGGCGGCCGGCTGTTGTTTGGCGTACTCGGCGATCGCTATGGCGCCAAGCGCGCCGTAGTAGGCGGGCTGTTCGTACAGGCCTTCGCGGCAGGCGCCTATGTGCTGGCGCATCAGCTGGACCAGTTTTACCTCGTTGGCATCGTGTTTGGCCTCGCCTATGCCGGCGTAATGCCGCTCTATTCGGTGATTGCGCGCGAAAATTTTTCGGGCGGCGTTATGGGGACGATCATCGGGGGCTTGGCGATGGCCGGCAGCCTCGGCATGGCGCTGGGACCGCTAGCGGGCGGCTGGATTTACGACGCTTATGGTGATTATCGCTGGCTTTACCTGGGCTCGGTTGCGACAGGCCTCGCCGCCGCTCTGATCGCCATGGCGTTTACGCCGGTGGCGAAGCGCCTTGCGACCGCCCTCGCCTGACGAGCGCGGGGCGGCGTCTCCGGGTTTTTATCGCGGGCGATCTGGTCATTGCGCGAAATTTGGCGTTTGTTGCCTCTGAAACGGCCTAGCCGGGGAGCAAACCACGCCCATGCCAGAACGAGGCGCGCTGCAGTTTTTCGTACCCGAACCCGAGGTAAGGCCAGGCGGAACACCGGATTTTTCTAATGTGACGATCCCGGAAGCCGGCTCTGTGCGCCGTCCCGAGGTTGACGCCGATCCTGAAACGATTCGCGATCTCGCCTATTCCATCATCCGCGTGCTTGATCGCGAGGGCCGCGCGGTTGGGCCTTGGGCGGGGGTGCTGTCCGATGACGAACTCGTCGACGGCCTCAAGCACATGATGACGTTGCGCGCCTTCGATGCGCGCATGCAGATGGCGCAGCGCCAGGGCAAGACCTCATTCTATATGCAGCACATGGGCGAGGAGGCGGTGAGTTGCGCCTTCCGTCGTGCGCTTGAGCCGGGCGACATGAACTTTCCGACCTATCGGCAAGCGGGCCTTCTGATCGCCGGCGGTTATCCCATGGTCGACATGATGAACCAAATCTTCTCCAACGAGGCCGATCCGCTGAAAGGTCGCCAGTTGCCGGTGATGTACTCGTCCAAGGACTACGGGTTTTTCTCGATCTCGGGCAATCTCGCGACACAGTTTATTCAAGCGGTTGGTTGGTCGATGGCTTCGGCGATCAAGAACGATACGCGCATCGCGGTCGGTTGGGTCGGCGACGGCGCTACGGCGGAATCCGATTTCCATGCGGCTTTGGTGTTCGCCTCGACTTATCGTGCGCCGGTCGTGCTCAACATTGTCAACAACCAGTGGGCGATCTCGACCTTTCAGGGGATCGCGCGCGGCGGTTCGGGGACGTTCGCGGCGCGTGGGCTCGGCTTTGGATTGCCCGCGTTGCGGGTCGACGGCAACGATTATCTCGCGGTCCATGCGGTCGCGCGATGGGCGGTGGAGCGCGCGCGGCGAAATCTCGGGCCCACTTTGATTGAGCATGTCACCTATCGCGTTGGCGCGCATTCGACCTCGGATGATCCGTCGGCCTATCGGCCCAAGGCCGAGTCCGAGGCGTGGCCGCTCGGCGATCCCGTCATTCGGTTGAAAAACCATCTGATCGCCAAGGAAAGATGGTCGCAAGAGCGACACGTGCAGGCGGAAGCCGAAGTGCTCGACGCCGTGCTTGCGGCGCAACGCGAGGCCGAGACGCATGGCACGCTACACGCCGGCGCCAAGGCTTCCACCCGTGATTTGTTTGAGGGCGTATACGCGGAGACACCGCCGCATCTGAGACGTCAACGCCAAGAGGCGGGGGTCTGATGCCGGCGATGAGCATGATCGAGGCGATCCGCAGCGCGCTCGACGTTTCCATGGCGCGTGACGACAACGTCGTCGTATTTGGCGAAGATGTCGGCTATTTCGGCGGCGTATTTCGTTGCACGCTGGGCCTGCAGCAGAAATACGGCAAGGCGCGCTGCTTCGATACGCCGATCAGCGAACTCGGCATCGTCGGCGCTGCGATCGGCATGGCGACCTATGGATTGAAGCCTTGCGTGGAAGTGCAGTTCGCCGATTACGTCTATCCCGCCTACGATCAGATCGTCTCGGAGGCCGCGCGGTTGCGCTACCGTTCCAACGGCGAGTTCACCTGCCCGATCGTGGTGCGTATGCCGACGGGGGGCGGCATATTCGGCGGACAGACGCACAGTCAGAGCCCCGAGGCCTTGTTCACCCATGTCGCGGGCCTCAAGGTGGTTGTGCCCTCCAATCCCGCCGACGCCAAGGGCCTGCTGATCGCTGCAATCGAGGACCCTGATCCGGTGATCTTCCTCGAGCCCAAGCGGCTCTACAACGGTCCGTTCGACGGCCATCACGATCGCCCGGTGACGCCCTGGTCAAAACATCCGCTGGGCGATACGCCTGACGGGCACTACGTCATTCCCCTTGGCAAGGCCGCGCTTCGCCGCGAGGGGTCGGCGCTGACCGTGCTTGCCTACGGCACAATGGTTCATGTCGCCGAGGCGGCGGCGAGCGAGACCGGCGTCGATGCTGAAATTATCGATTTACGAACGCTGCTGCCGCTCGATCTCGAAGCGATCGTCGCGTCAGTTAAGAAGACCGGCCGCTGCGTAATCGTGCATGAGGCGACGCTAACCTCGGGCTTTGGAGCGGAACTGGCAGCCCTCGTGCAAGAGCATTGTTTCTTTCACCTTGAGGCGCCGATCAAGCGAGTGACAGGCTGGGACACGCCCTACCCTCACGCTCAGGAATGGGCCTATTTTCCGGGTCCCGAAAGGGTTGGCCGCGCCTTCCGCGAAGTTTTGGAGGCGTGAGATGGGCGAACACGTAATCAAGCTGCCCGATGTCGGCGAGGGCGTCGCCGAGGCGGAATTGGTCGAATGGAAAGTCGCGGTCGGCGATCTCGTGCGCGAGGACTCGATCCTCGCCGCCGTGATGACCGACAAGGCGACGGTTGAAATTCCCTCGCCGGTTGATGGCGAGGTGCTCTGGCTCGGCGCCGAGGTGGGCGAGGTCGTAGCGGTTGGCTCGCCGCTGATCAGACTCGCGGTGGGGGGAGCAGCGCAGGCTTCGCCTGAAGCCGCGCCGGTGAAGGTCGCCCCTGCCCCGCCGAGCCCCCCTGCCCCGCCGAGCGCGCTGGCGCCGGCTGCGCCTATGCCTGCTCCGCCGCCCGTCGCTGCAGCGCCGCCGCCAGCCGCAAAGGAGCCCGCGCGCGCGGCGCAGCGACCGATCGCGTCGCCCGCCGTGCGGCTGCGCGCGCGTGAGGCCGGCGTCGATCTGCGTCAGGTGGCGGCCAGCGGTCCGGCGGGGCGCATTCATCACCAAGACCTCCAAGCATTCCTCACTGGCCGCACACGGCCCGCAAACCAGGGCGCGGCGCCAAACGCCGCCATCGAGGAGGTTAAAATCGTAGGCCTGCGGCGCCGCATCGCCGAGCGTATGACGCTGGCGAACACCCGCATCGCCCACATCACCTATGTCGAGGAAATCGACGTGACTGCGCTTGAGGAGCTGCGCGCGGCGCTCAACAAGGCCAAGCGTCCCGAGCAACCGCGGCTCACGCTTCTGCCCTTCCTGATGCGCGCGATGGTCATGGCGGTTGCCAATCAACCCTCGATGAACGCGCTCTACGATGATGAGGCGCAGGTGCTCCGCCGGCACGGCGGCGTGCACATCGGGGTCGCCGCGCAAACTGCAAACGGCCTGATGGTGCCCGTCGTACGTCATGCCGAAGCGCGCAATCTCTGGGATCTCGGGGCCGAGGTTGCGCGCCTGTCCGAGGCCGCGAAGGCCGGCACGGCGACGCGCGAGGAGCTTTCTGGTTCAACCATCACGCTGACTTCGCTGGGCGCAATGGGCGGGATCGCGACCACGCCAATCATCAACTATCCCGAAGTCGCCATCGTCGGCGTCAACAAGATCATGCGCCGACCCCATTGGGACGGCGCGGGTTTCGTGCCGCGCCTAATGATGAACCTGTCGTCGAGCTTCGATCACCGCGTGATCGACGGCTGGGACGCCGCGGTGTTCGTGCAACGGATCAAGACGCTGATTGAGACGCCCGCCATGCTGTTCATCGAAACATGAGGACACACGTCCGCCAGCCTCCGTCATTGCGAGCGCAGCGAAGCAATCCATCGCGCCGATTCAAGTCGGTCCCTGGATTGCCGCATCGCTCCGCTCCTCGCAACGACGTTGTGCGGTCGGCGGCCCCCGGCGCCACGAGAGATGGACATGCGTGAAATCTCCTGCAAGCTGCTCATCATCGGCGCTGGCCCCGGCGGCTACGTCTGCGCGATTCGCGCAGGCCAGCTCGGCATCGACACCGTTCTCGTCGAGGCGGGGCCGCTGGGCGGCGTCTGCCTCAACGTCGGCTGCATTCCTTCAAAGGCGCTGATCCACGCCGCCGACGAATTCGCGAAGGCCCGTTCAGCGGCGTCAGGCGACAACCCGTTCGGACTTTCATTGAGCGCACCATCGATCGACTTCGCGAAAACGTTGGGTTGGAAGGATGGGATCGTCAGCCGGTTGCGCGGCGGAGTCGCCGCTCTGCTGAAGCGCGGCCACGTCAAGATCATCGACGGAAAAGCACAGTTTCGCGACGGCAAGACGGTCGTGGTTGAAACGGAGACCGGTCCGCAACTAATCCACGCGGAGGCGGTCGTGATCGCCACCGGCTCGGCCCCGATTGAACTGCCGTTTCTGCCGTTTGGCGGGCGCGTGATCAGTTCTTCGCAGGCGCTTAGCTTACCAGAAATCCCGGCGCGGCTAGTCGTGGTTGGCGCCGGCTACATCGGCGTCGAGCTCGGGACCGCATTCGCCAAACTCGGCTCCAAGGTCACTCTGGTTGAGGCAGGCGCGAAAATCCTGCCGCAATACGACGAAGAGTTGACGCGTCCCGTGGCGCGCGGGCTTGCCACGCTCGGCGTTGAGACGATCACGGGGGCAAAGGCCAAGGGCTCGGCCGGCGATGCGCTATTGATTGACGTCGCAGGCCGGGACGAGTTGCGCGAGGCCGACAAGATTCTCGTCACCGTTGGCCGCCGCCCCGTCACGGACGGCTGGGGACGCGAGGCGCTCGTACTCGACAGCGATGGTCCGTTCATCCAGATCGACGAGCAGTGCCGCACTTCGATGCGCGGGGTCTACGCGATCGGCGACGTGACGGGCGAGCCGATGCTGGCGCATCGCGCCATGGCGCAAGGCGAGATGGTCGCCGAGATTGTCGCGGGCCAACCACGCGGGTGGGATAAGCGCGTCATTCCCGCGGTCTGCTTCAGCGATCCCGAAATCGTTACCGCCGGCTTGTCGCCGGGCGAGGCGCAGCGCGCGGGCCTGTCAGTCAAAGTCGGTATGTTCCCCTTCGCCGCCAACGGTCGCGCAATGACCAAGGTCGAGGAAGAAGGATTTGTGCGCGTGGTGGCGCGCTCTGACGACCACCTGCTGCTAGGGCTGCAAGCGGTAGGGCGTGACGTTTCG
>JAYTRP010000613.1:0-3181 GCA_043746145.1 Hyphomicrobiales bacterium
CATTGGGCGTTCCCGTCAGGATGATATCGCCGGGGTGCAAGGTCAGACAGGACGACAAATGCGAAATCTGCTCGGCCAGCGTGAAAATCATGCGCGACGTGTTTGAATCCTGATGCAACTTGTCGTTGACCCAGAGCTTCAGACTGAGTGACTGCGGATCGGCGATTTGCGAGGCCGGTACGATCCACGGGCCGAGCGGGCAGGCGCCGTCGAAACACTTCTGGCCGACCCAATCGTATTTGAATGGCGACGCGTCGGCGATGTGGGGGCGCTTGGTCAGGTCGCGCGCCGAAAGATCGTTGGCAATGGTGTAGCCGGCAACGTGCGACAGCGCCTGCGCGATGGAGACGTGGCGCGCGGCGCGACCGATAACCGCCGTGAGTTCGATTTCCCAATCCATTTTGGCGGACCGCAACGGCACGATTGCGTTTTGTCCAACCGTACTGCGTGACGGCTTGAGAAAATGCCAGGGCTTCAAGCCGACTTCATGCGGATCTGGATCCATCGGAATATTCTGTATTTCCGCCATGCGGCGAACGTGATCGGTATAATTGGCGCCGGCGCAATAAATCGTCACCGGATAGTGCACGGGCTCAAGCAGGATGACATCGGCGAGTTTGCGCGTGTCCTTCAGACTGCCCGCCGCAGAGGTCAGCGCCGGCAGCGCCGCATCCCAGTCATCCAGAATGCCCAGCATGGATGCATAAGCGGGGCGGCCCGTCGCAGTTTGCGCGTCGGCGAATACATCGCCGACGGCGAGACCGGCGCGCGGTCCGTTTTCCGAACGGTAGGTGAGCAGTCGAAAGTCCGTCATGTCAGGTGTTCCTCCGGGGCTGATCGGCGCGTATCGTCTAGATTCTCGTAAATCGCGGCGATGTCGCTATCGCCATGGGACTGCAGGGTCCGAAGATGGATCTGTCATCACCGCCGCTCCATGGAAAAACAACCGACAATGTTTTGCGCGTGACGTGCAACGCAGCGCGCGCCAAGCGGCGGGGTTGGCGAGGCCCGTTCGGCTAGCGGTTCACATCGCCGCGATCAAACAAATCATCATAATGGGCAAGGCTCATATTGGCGATTTCCCACCAGGTGGAGTTCAGGTCCTGCAGTCGGAAGGTCCGCATTCCCTTAGTTTCCTTGACGGCGTCGACCTTGCGAATTCCAAATTGGTCTTTGAGGCGAACTGCGGCGTCATGGGCTTGATCGACCTCCGCTGCAGTGGCGACCGCAAGCTTGAAAAGGTTGTCCTGCGTCTGATCCTTGGCGTCGCCGCCGTCGACGCAAACGCAGACGACGGTCCAGGGACCGCCCTTGTACATATACTGGGCCTCCTTCACCGGGCGATGAATATCAAGGCCAAGGAACTCACTGAGGAAGCGTCGGGTGGCGACCATGTCCGAACACTCGATGGTGCCATGAGACAGAGTGTCGTTCTGGATAAGCGGAGCGATGGAAGTCATGCTGGTTTTTCCTCAATCGTGGTGCAAATCACCCTTGGCGCGAAGCACTTCATAGGTGAGTTCGGCGGCGCGATATTCGAGTTCCCACCAGTTGGAATCCTTGTCGATGAAATAGCAGGCGTAAGAGCCGTTGCGAAAGCGCGGCTTCTGCACCCGCGCGATGCCGTAAGCCTCCTTGTTGGCATTGAGTTTTTCATAGGCCTCATCGACGGCGGCCTGGCTTGGCGCGGCCATGCCCCAATGATTGAGCATCTCCTGGGCAACGGCGACCTCGGCGGTTTCGCGCACTTCCAGAACCCAATAGGGTTGGCCGCGCCTCGCGCCGCCTTTCTCGAATCCGCGATCCCGCGCCAGCAACAAACCCTTCTCGGGCTCGACACAGGCGAGGCCGAAGGCGGCCTCAAGCATGTGTCGCACACGCTTCAGATCGGTGCTGACGAGAGTGCCAGATATCAACGACGTTGGATTGACGTGCGGCGCGCTCGACTTCATTTGCGGTTCCATCAGCGTATTCCCAGGTTAGAGATCGAGCACAAGCGTTTCGCCGGACATGGCCCGCGATACGCAGGCTTGCAGCGCCATGTCGCGGTCCTCATCGTCCAGACAATCATCGCGATGATCAATCTTGCCCGAGAGCACGCCGACGCGGCAAGTTCCGCAGACGCCTTCGCGGCACAACGATTTGAGTCTGAACCCACTGTCTTTCAGCACGTCGAGGATCGAGCGATCGGCGGGCACCGTCAGCGTTTTGCCGGCGCGCTTGAGAACGATCTCGAAGGCGGCGTTGGCGACGCGCGTGGCGACATCCGCCTCGCTGCCCTTGAAGAGTTCGAAATGCACGGTGCCCACAGGCCATTCGCGTCCGGCTTCGCGCGTTGCGCGGATCAACCCGGCGGGGCCGCAGACATAGACATGCGCGGCTGGCGGGCGGGTTTTGAGCAGCGAGATTACGTCGAGGCCGCGCGATGGGTCGCCGCCATCGAAATGAAACGACGCGCGACCGGCGTGACGCGCGGCAATCTCGTCAGCAAAGCCGGCGTCATCGTGTTGGCGCGCGCAATAGTGGAGGTTGTAATCGTGTCCGAGTTCGGCGAGCCGCGCCGCCATCGACAATATCGGCGTCACGCCAATGCCGCCGGCAATCAGGATGTGCCGATCGCCGGCTTCGCTCAGCCGGAAATTGTTGGACGGCGCGGACGCCCTGATAATGTCGCCCTCGCGAAGCACGTCGTGCATCCACGCCGAGCCGCCACGGCCCGCCGGCTCCCGCAGCACGCCAAGCACATATCGATGCGTCTCGCCTTGGTCGTTGAGCAGTGAATAGGAGCGCTCTTCGCCGTTGCCCAATTCGACATCAATGTGCGCGCCCGCAGTGAACGCTGGCAGCGCGCCTGCATCGGCAGCGACCAGTTCGATGCGGCGAACCCGCGATGTCGCGTCGCTGACCCGGTGAACCTTCAGCTCCAGCACTACATCCCCCCGCATACGTTTCTACCGCGCCACGTTCAGCCGCAGCGGCGTAAGCTTACGCCTTGTCAGACGCGCGCCGCAACATTGGGAAACCGGGCCATGGATGATATATTTGCGCTGGCTGGCGCCGAACCCTGAACCGGCCACTCGCAAAAAGCTCCTCAGTCCGGCTCGACCTCGATGCCAAGACCGCCGACGAAGCGAGCGTGCATGTTGTAGGTGCCGATCAGAACCATCAACTCGACAAGCAT
>JAYTRP010000614.1:0-3176 GCA_043746145.1 Hyphomicrobiales bacterium
GTATCGTCGGTGAGAGCGGTAGCGGCAAGTCGACGGTCGCGCGACTCGTGCTGCGCTTGATTGAAGCCGATCGTGGCGCTTTGCGTTTTCGCGGGCGCGATCTGCGTGCGCTCGGCAAGGAGGAACTGCGCCGCGAGCGTGCGCATATGCAAATGGTGTTTCAGGACCCCAACGGCTCGCTCAACCCGCGCATGACTGTAGGCGATCTAATCGCGGAACCGGCGCGCGCGCATGGCATCGGCGATCGCGCGACGCGAACGAAACGGACGCTGGCCCTGCTGGACGAAGTGGGGCTTCCTGCCACCGCCGCGTCGCGTTACGCGCACGAGTTCTCCGGCGGCCAGCGTCAGCGGATTGCGATCGCACGGGCGTTGGCTACCGAGCCCAAACTGATCGTCGCCGACGAGCCCGTCAGCGCGCTCGACGTTTCTGTGCAGGCGCAGGTGCTCAACCTTCTCATGGATTTAAAAGAGCGCCGTGGCCTGACGCTGCTGTTCATCTCGCATGACCTGCGAGTGGTCGAGTTCCTATGCGACCGCATCGCCGTGATGTATCTCGGCGAAATCGTCGAGACGAGCGACAAGGCCTCGCTATATCGCAACCCGCGCCACCCCTACACTCAGGCCCTGTTCGCCTCCGCGCCGGGGCGCCCGCGCGCGGAACGCCTCAAGGGCGAAATCCCCAATGCCGCCAACATCCCCTCGGGCTGTGTTTTCCGCACGCGTTGCCCGAAAGCGTTCGAGCGTTGCGCGATCGAGGCGCCCATCTTGCGCGACCTTGGCGATGGAACGCTCGCTGCCTGTCACCTCGCTATGCCGGAGAATGCGTCATGAGCATTATCGCCGCGCCTTGGGGCGCCTTGCGGGGCGCGAAAACCGGCTCCGGATTGGCATATCTGGGAATCCGCTATGGCGCTCCGCCGATCGGCGCGCTGCGATGGAAAGCGCCGATCGCTTGGCGACCCGAAGGTCTCTATGATGCGACCGCGTTCGAGCCTTCACCGCCGCAGACGCCCTCGCCAGCGGCGCCATGGCGCGCGGCGCTCGCGCCGGCCGCGATGAGCGAAGACTGCTTAAACCTCAATGTTTGGACGCCGGCTGCGGATGGGGCGAAGCGACCCGTGCTCGTCCATGTATTTGGCGGTGGTTTTGAGACTGGGAGTGCGAGCGAGGGTTTTCAAAACGGCGAGGCGCTCTCCGCGCAGGGCGACGTCGTCGTCGTGCGTGTGAATATTCGGATCGGCGCGCTGGGCTTCCTGCATCTTGCGGATGCGTTCGGGGCGAACTTCGATGCCGCCAATCGCGGCGCGCTCGATCTTGTGCTCGCCTTGCGCTGGGTGCGTGAGAACATCGCCGCGCTTGGAGGCGATCCCGACAACGTCACGCTATTTGGCCTCTCCTCCGGCGCCTTTATGATCGCCGCGCTGTTCGCCATGCCTGCCAGCAGCGGGTTATTCGCGAAAGCGTGGATGCAGAGCGGCTCGGCATCCCGTGTGTTGACGCGCGCCCAAGGCGCCGATGTGACGGCGGAGTTCTTGCGCGAGGCCGGCGTCGTCTCTGGTGACGTCAGCGGGCTGGAACGGCTCGACATGGCGACTATCCTCGCAGCCCAGCGTAAGGCCGCGTCGCTCGATCTTGGCGACCGTAACGCACCGGGCGGCCGCACGCTTGGCATCGTTGAGGATCAAACAAGCCTGCCGCAACATCCGATGCGCGCGATAGAACAGGGCTGCTCGCGCCAGATACCGATTGTGCTTGGCTATGCCAGAGACGAAGCGCGTCTTTGGTTTTCAGCGGGAGCGATGCGGCGGCCGGCCATGTTCGACGATGTACGCGAGGAAATTGGGCGCTTCGCGGGCACGCCGGATCGCGCGGATAGTTTGTTCGCGTTCTACCGATCTGGTTGGCCCGAGGCTGATCCTGTCGCGCTACGCGAGCGGTTTCTAAGTGACGCCGTCTATACGGTCCCTGCCTTGCGAACAGCGCGGGCGCATGCCGCGGCCGGAGGGCGCGCGTTCCTCTATCGCTTCGATTGGGCGCCGCCTGAACCATTCACCGCGCTCGGCGCGTCGCACAGCTTCGATGAAGCGTTCGTTTGGAACGTCGTCGAGGAGTTTCGCCCTGCCATGCAAGATCCTATCGCGCCCGCGCTGGCGAACGAGATGTCGTCGGCTCTGCTGAATTTTGCTTGGCGCTCGTCGCCCGGTTGGTCCGACTACGCGCAGAGCAGCGCCGCAAATGTTTACGGCGGCGACGCGAATGCGTGGAACGACGGGCTAAAGTTAAACGCATGGGAAGGCGTCGAGCGGCGTTAGGCCGCGGTGTCAACGCGCTGCGGGCGGATCCAGCGACCCATGAGCGTGTTCCGCCGCCGAGTGCATCAACGCGGCTGCGGGGCGGGTCGGCAGGCCCGTATGCATCAGGGTTACCGACGCCAGGGAGGCGGCGGATTGGCGCGTCATGGGCGCCAGCGCCTTACGGCTGCGCGTCAGACAGAGTCTTGGGCCCTCAGTGGACCCTTAACTCGCCAAACTGTGTAGGCGTTTTCTACGGCATGAAAGCGCCGCCGTTCACATGAAGCGTCTGCCCTGTCATGTAGCTGGAGGCGTCGCTGGCCAGGAATACGGCGGCATCCGCGATTTCGGAAGGACGCCCCATGCGAGGGATCGGTATCCCTTTGACGACGTCCAGCAGTTGGTCTTCGTTATAGCCTCCGCGAGGCTGAGCGGTGTCGGTGATGCCAGGCGAGATTGTATTGACCCGAATGCCGTAGGGGGCGAGTTCGAGGGCCATGCTCCGCGTCAAGGACATAATGCCGCTTTTCGATGCGGTATAATGGGCTGAATCGACCCAGCCTTGCACGGAGAGCGAAGCCATACTGATGATGGCGCCGCCCTTTTTGGCAGCAACCATCCGGCGAGCCGCCGCTTGCGCCAGGAAGCAGCTCGCCTTGAGATTGATGTCAAGCGTGAGGTTCCACGTTCTCTCAGTGAGCTCGAGGAAGGGTTCGCGCGGGTAGATGCCGGCATTATTGACCAGGATGTCGAGACCACCCAGCCGGGCTTCCGCTTCCGCCACTAAAGGCGCGAGTACTGCGAAAACTGACAAGTCGCCCTGAATGAGCGCCGTCTTGCGACCGAGCTTCTGGATTTCCCCGGCGAGCGCGATAGCCGCGGC
>JAYTRP010000615.1:0-27080 GCA_043746145.1 Hyphomicrobiales bacterium
AGCGCAGTCAGGAACGCCTTAAGGATGGTGGTCACGCCGCGCACCCGGGAAGCCAAGCCAGACAAAGCCGCGCATCCCGCTGCAAGTCAAGCCGGTTCACGGGATCAGTTCACCACCACGCACCAGTGTAACGCCGGCGTTCGCGACCGATGCGCGCCCCGCCGGCTCGATGCTGGCGTGCTTGCCTGCGGCGCGCGCGAAGTCGCCGATTTCCAGGATGATCTGGGCCGACTTCGGAGCAAGACCGGCCGGCCGAGCCGCGATGCTAATCCCACCGCCCGACTTCGCCGTCGGCGCGCTTGGCGCTGCGCCACTTGGCTGCGTCACGCCATAGGGCGGCTTTGGGTCAAGGTTCTTTTGCGCGTACGCCATGATGTTGTGCCAGCTCGTCGCGGGCAGCGTGCCACCCGTCATATCGCCCATGCCGGAATTGTCGTCGTTGCCAAACCAGACGCTGCATACGAGATTGCCGGTAAAACCATTGAACCAGGCATTGGTCGAGTTATTCGTGGTGCCCGTTTTCCCTGAGATGGCGAGCCCGGGAATGGCGGCGGCGCGTCCGGTTCCCTCAGTCACGACATGCGTCATGATATTGTTCATTTCGGCGACCTTGTCCGCCGGCACGACCTGGTCCGGCGACGGTCCATCGCGCTCGCGCGAGTAGACCAGCTTACCCGAGGAGTTGTGGATTTCGACCGCGGCATGCGAGACGGCGCGCCGGCCGCCGTTGGCGAGGATCGCGTTAGCGCCGACCATGTCGATCATTTTCACCTCATCCGCGCCGACGGGAAGCGAGACCGCGTCAGGCAGCGAGGTGGTCAGGCCCATCGCGCGCGCGAGTTCAACGATTTTCGAGCGGCCGAGCGCCGCCATTCGGGCCATATGGTAGGACTGTTTTGGAGGCCAATAGCTCTCGCCGATCTTGAGCGAAAGTCGGATCGCGGCAGTATTGTAGGACTGCGCGAGGGCGTAGTAGAGCGGCATCGATCCGCCTCGCTCGCCTCTGTAATTGTTGACGCAATAGTCGCCAATGCAAATTCCCGACGCGTCGATCGGCGTGGAGGAATGGTATTTGCCCGTCAAAAGGGCGGCGAGATAGACGAAAATCTTGAATGACGAGCCGGGCTGCCGCAGGGCGTCGGTCGCGCGATTGAATTGGCTCGCGCCGTAATCGCGGCCGCCGACGATTGCGCGCACTAATCCATCGGTGTCGGCCACTACGGCGGCGGCCTGATGGGCGTTATAGGCCGGCGCGTTGACCTTGAGCTGCTCCTCCAACACGCTCTCGGCTTGTTGCTGCAGACCCTGGTCAAGCCCGGTGCGGACGGTGAGCACCCGATCGTCCTTGAGCTTTCCAGCGTTCACGAGCGTTTTGATCTCATTATAGGCAAAGTCGAGATACCAGTCGGGACTCGTATGGGCGGCTTCTTCGACGGGCGTGGCGGGGTTCCGCCGCGCGGAATAGACTTGGCTATCGGTCATGAACCCTGCGTCGACCAGATTGCTCAACACGTCATTGGCGCGCGCGCGCGCGGCGGGCAGATTGACGTTGGGCGAATATTTTGTCGGCGCCTTGAACAGGCCGGCAAGCATCGCGGCTTCGGCCAGGTCGATGTCGCGCGCGGATTTACCAAAGTAATGTTCCGCCGCCGCCTGGACGCCAAATGCGCCGCTGCCCATATAAGCGCGGTCGAGGTATAGCCCGAGAATTTCCTTTTTGGTGAGCCGGTGTTCGAGCCACAGCGCAAGCCACGCTTCGGTGATCTTGCGCGAGATCGAACGCTCGTTCGACAGGAAGACGTTCTTGGCGAGTTGCTGAGTGATCGACGACCCGCCCTGCACAACACCGCCCGCATGCGCATTTACGGTTATGGCGCGAAGCGTGCCAATCAGGTCTATGCCGAAATGGTTGAAGAAGCGCCGATCCTCGGTCGCAAGCACGGCTTTGATGAAATGGTCGGGCAGTTCGTCGAACGGAACCGCGTCGGCATGTCTTATGCCGCGGTGGCCGACTTCCGCGCCGTATCGGTCAAGAAATGTGACGGCGAGATCGCTGCGCTTAAGCCAATCTTCGTCCTCGGTCGCCTGGATCGCAGGCTGCGCGAGCGCCAGCGCCCCGATGATAACAACAAGCGATACATTAAGCGTCTCGCAGACTCCATCGATGAAGAATTTGGGACCTCCGCTAAGTCGCAGCCGCTCGGAGCCTGCCGTGATCGCTCGCAGAAGATTGAGGCTACGTCGCCCGCTTTCGTACATCCAAGAATCGATGAACGAGTCCAGGGAGAGCAGCGCGTGCGCCACTGCCTTCCCGAACCGGGACAGTTTCGAGCCTTCCGCCAACACGCGCTCCCTTGCGTACGCCGCGCAGCTCTAGTTAACACAATCTTTCGGCTAACGAATGCGCGAAAGCGTGTCCCTGTTCGGGACCGGAAGGCGCCGCTGAGCGAAGGTTTGCAAAGGGCGGGCCGGGCGATCGGCGGATATTCAGGAGGCATTCGGTTATGAGCGATGAACCGCCGGCGCCATTCTGGCGCGTCAAGACTCTGGAGCAAATGTCGGAAGGCGAGTGGGAAAGCCTATGCGACGGCTGTGGGCGTTGCTGTCTGGTCAAGCTCGAGGATGAGGATACAGGGCAGATTCATTATACCGACGTTGGCTGCGAACTGCTGGACGGCCATTTATGTCGTTGCGGCGACTACCCCAACCGGCAGGCGCGCGTGCCAGATTGTGTCAAGCTCACCCCGCAAGCGGTCAACACGCTCTCGTGGCTGCCCATCACGTGCGCCTATCGCCGAATCTCGGAAGGTCGTGGTCTGGCTTGGTGGCATCCGCTGGTGACCGGCTCCCCCGCCAGCGTGCACGAGGCGGGTGTTTCGGTGCGAGGACGTGTCGCTGCAAGCGAGGCGGATTTGCACCCGGAGTATTGGCTCGATCATATCGTGAAATGGCCCAATCAGCCGCCTCGGCCCAAAAAAGCATAGGCGGGCCCATTAAAGCCCGCTCGGCTTTCCCTTAAGAAAAATGACGTTTCGCTGAACCTCAGCGACCCCAGCGCTCCATGAGGTCGGCAATCCATGCCCGGGCTGGAGTCAACAACGGTCCTTGTGTGATCAGACCACATTTCTTGCCTAGCGCACCGTTGGTCCACGCGACGATGGCGGCAAGACGCCCTTCCGCATTGAAGATCGGGCCGCCCGAATCGCCAGCGCAAGCGCCGAGTCCCGTAGCCTTGGCGTCCTCCGCCCAAAGGGTTACGCCAGACGCTGGCTCGGCTGCGGTCAAGTCGGCGGAGCGTGCGACGCCCCCCGTTTTGGCGTCGCCTTCGCGGCCAAGGCCAAAGCCCGCCACCACCAGAGTGTCGCCGACTAGGGGCGGCGCCGCTGCGATCTCCACCGACCGGAACTTTGCGGGCAAGGGCGACGCTAGTTCGAGCAGGGCTATGTCTACCGAAACCAGCCGCCGCCGAATCGCGTCCTCGTGGAAAGCCGGATGGCGTGCAACCGCCACGACGGCGACGCCGACCGGTTGGCTTTGATCGTCGAAATAGGCGATCGCAACGTCGTGCGACCTCTTCAAGCAATGCGCGGCTGTCAGGACTACTCGCGGCGCCAGTGAAACGCCTGTGCAGAAGCCGCCACCGCCGCCGCCTCGCGATAGCACCATCACGATCCGGTCGAGATACGGCGCGCCGTCCGCTGCCGCGCCGACGATTGCTTGGGCCTCCGGCGCCGCCAGCAACGTTGCAATGACAATCGACAGAATTTTCATTGCTTGGCGCTAGCTTGAAGGACGTGGCGGGCGCAAGCGAGTTGCATGTTATAGTCGGCAGTCGCCGCCTGAGTCGTATTCATGGCCTATTCAGCCTGAGTGAGAAACAACGTCGTCATGGCGCATTTTTTCCCTGTTCTTATCGCTCTGACGGTCTGGACGGCGGCCGTGCCGGCGCCGGCGGTGGAGACGGACACGCATCCCAAGCACACCTGCCTGGCGCAATCGGAAACGCGCGAGGAGATCCACGAGCGACACTTGCTCGAGCCCTTTGCCGCCTTGAAGACCGCATCGGCGCAACTGAAGGCGGAGGCGCTAAAAATCCGGCTTTGCCGCACCGGCGACGAATTCGTATATGAAATCGCTTTGCTGCACCGTGACGGACGTTACGTTCATGTGGTCATGAACGCGGCGACCGGCAAGCTGATTGAAACCAGGCGCGCACGAGAGGCGACGCCAAAGAACTGAGTTCAAGGGATAATCACGAATGCGCCTCCTCGTCGTCGAAGACGATCGCGATCTCAACCGGCAGGTCGTCGTCGCGCTGGAAACGGCTGGCTATGCGGTTGATCGCGCCTTCGATGGAGAAGAGGGCGGGTTTCTTGGCGACACCGAACCCTATGACGCCGTGGTGCTGGATATTGGCCTGCCCAAGCGCGACGGCGTGAGCGTGCTGGAGGCGTGGCGCAAGGCCGGACGCGCGATGCCGGTGCTGATCCTGACCGCGCGCGACCGATGGAGCGACAAGGTGCAAGGCTTCGACGCTGGCGCTGACGACTACCTTTCCAAGCCGTTCCACATGGAGGAATTGCTCGCCCGGCTGAGGGCGTTGCTGCGCCGCGCCACGGGACATGCGACCAGCGAAATCGTCGCCGGGCCGGTGCGGCTCGACGCGCGCGCGGGTCGCGTCGCCGTCAACGGGACGGCCGTCAAGCTCACCAGCCACGAGTACAGACTGCTGAGCTATCTGATGCACCATATTGGCCGCGTCGTCTCTCGCAGTGAGCTCGTCGAACACCTATACGATCAGGATTTCGATCGCGATTCCAATACGATCGAAGTGTTTGTCGGCCGGCTGCGGAAAAAGCTCGGGGTTGACATCATCCAGACCGCGCGCGGGCTCGGTTATATCGTTGAAGCCGACGGGCGGCTCGCGGAGACCCCGGCGCGCAAGATTGTCCGTTAGCTGATGTTAAGACTGTCCGCTGGCCGATGTTGAGAGCGCTGCATGCGCGCTCGATCGCTTCGCGGCTGTTTCTTGCCGCCGCGTTTTGGAGCGCCTCTATCCTTGTGATCGCGGGACTTGGGCTGTCGGCGCTCAACGCCACCGCCACCGAAACCAATTTCGACGATACCCTCGGCGTCTATCTCAAGGCGCTCGTCGCTAACGTGGCGGTGGGCGAGGAGACCCGCGGCGCTCCGGTTCCCGTCATCGCGCCGCAGTTCGAACTCGCCTATTCCGGCTGGTACTGGCAGATCATCCGCCTGGACGCCGACCATCCCGACATCCGCGTTTCGCGCTCGCTGTTCGGTTCGCAATTGCCTCGGCTCGATACGGCGGGTTCTTCGGCCGATCTCGCGTGGCGCGGCTACGTGGACGGCCCGGGCGGCAAGCCGCTGCGCACGATCGAGCGTCAGATCGACGCTGGCGACGATGGTCGCTACCTGATCCAGGTCGCCGCCAACGCCGACGTAATTCAGGGCCAGATCTACGATTTCGAATACGCGCTCTCCGCCACTTTTTTAGCGCTTGCCGCGGCGATTATTGGCTCGACGGCGCTCGCCGTGCGCTACGGCCTAAGGCCATTGCGGGCTTTGCGCGAGGGACTGACCTCGATCCGCCGCGGCGAGGCGGAGCGGATCGAGGGTGAATATCCCGAGGATGTCGCCCCGCTCGCCGCCGAGATTAACCTTCTTATCGAAGCCAACCGCGAGGTCGTCAGCCGCGCTCGCACCCAGGTCGGCAATCTTGCGCATGCGCTGAAAACGCCGCTCAGCGTGATCGTCAACGAGGCGGAAGCAGGCAGCCCGCGATTGGCCGACAAGGTGCGTGAGCAGGCCGAGGTGATGAGCCGGCAGGTCAGCTTTTACCTCGATCGGGCGCGAGCCGCTGCGCGTGCAACCTCGCTGAGCGCGGCGACCGAACTGGAGCCGGTGCTCGACGGCTTGGTTCGGACGTTTGAAAAGGTCTATCGAGACCGCGGATTAACCTTTGAGGCGCATTCTCCCGAGGGTCTACGCTTCCGCGGCGAGGCGCAGGATCTAACCGATCTTGTTGGCAATCTGCTCGACAATGCCGGTAAGTGGGCGCGCGGACGTGTCGCGGTCGCCGCAGAACGCGAAACGCAGCCCGACGCCAGCGGACGCACCTATTTTGTCACCCATATAGACGATGACGGCCCAGGTCTTGACGCGACGGCGCGTGAGGCGGCGGTTGTGCGCGGGCGTCGGCTCGACGAATCGCGCCCCGGCTCCGGCCTTGGCCTGTCGATCGTGGTTGACCTCGCGGCGATCTACGGCGGGTCGCTGAAGCTAGGCGATAGCCCGCTGGGCGGCCTACGCGCGACGTTGCGGCTTCCAGGTCTTTAATGTCCGGGCTCCGCGCCGCCCTTGACGTCGCCTTGGCTCCTCCCGCACAAAGCCTGGGCGAGGACCCCTCATGAATGTCGCCGAGCTTCTCACCCTGCTGGACATCGAGCCCGTAGGGCCCGACCGATATGTCGGACGCTCGAACGACATGGGCTGGAAGCGCGTATTTGGTGGCCAAGTCATAGCGCAGTCGCTGGTCGCGGCGCAGCGCAGCGTGGATGACAGCGCACCACATTCGCTGCATGCCTATTTCATCCTGGCCGGCGACCCCTCCGAACCGATCGCCTATGAAGTGGAGCGCGTGCGCGACGGACGCAGCTTTGCGACACGGCGCGTGGTGGCGCGCCAACGTAGCGAGGTCATCTTCATTATGTCGGTTTCGTTCCAGCGGGAGGAGGAGGGCGTGCTCGAGCATGCTTTTCCTGCACCGAGCGTTGCGCGACCAGAAGAGGTCTACGATCCTTTCGTGCTTCCGCCCGGCGCATCGCCTGAGCAGGGCGAGAAATTACAGTCGTTTTTCGACCGCATACGTCCGATCGAGTTCCGCCCACTGGACCCGTTGCGCTATCGCCCGGCCCAACCCGGCCAATTGGGAGATCCGCATCAGTCAGTCTGGATTCGCATCCGTGAGCCGCTGCCCGACGATCCCGCGATTCAACGGGCCGCGCTGGCCTACCTCTCCGACATGACGCTGATCGACACCGTTCTGATCGCGCATGGCTATTCAATCACGAGCGGAAAATTTCAGACCGCAAGCCTGGATCACGCCCTGTGGCTGCATCGCCCTTTCCGCGCCGACGAATGGCTTCTCTATGTTCAGGACAGCCCAAGCGCCCATGGCGGGCGAGGGCTTGCCCGTGGGCTGCTCTATAATCGGATCGGAGAACTCGTCGCCTCGGTCGCGCAAGAAGGTCTATTCCGCCGACGTCGCTGAGCTATTTCTGCTTAGTATTTAGGCGCCTAATAATTCAACAGTTTGCGTATGCGGCGGCTTTAACGCGGCTTGCTGAGCGCCTCAGCTCGACTTTTATCTAAATTTGCGGGCGTTATAGCTTTGGCACGGCCCTTGTAAGGCGTTGGTGTGCCGGGGCGCATTGCGTGCCGGACAAAAGCGATGCGGGGGATGGCGTGGGGGCTTCAAGTCTTGCGTCGCGCCTCCTGAAACCGGGGCGAAATTCATGAAAATTGTGATGGCCGTTATAAAGCCGTTCAAGCTCGAGGAGGTGCGCGACGCGCTGACCGCCATCGGGGTGCACGGTCTCACCGTGACGGAAGTGAAGGGTTATGGCCGGCAGAAGGGCCACACAGAAATTTATCGTGGCGCGGAATACGCCGTGAGTTTCCTGCCCAAGCTCAAGATTGAAGTCGCCGTCGCTTCCGAGATGGTCGACAAAGTCATTGACGCGATCGTCGCCGCAGCCCGCACGGGCCAGATCGGCGACGGCAAGATCTTCGTCCTGGGCCTTGAGACGGCCATTCGAATCCGCACGGGCGAGAAGGACAAGGACGCCCTCTGAGCCGCTATTCCGTATCCCCATTGGAGTTTGTATCAATGAGACTGACTAAGTTTCTATATGGTTTGGCGCCGGCGCTGGCTTTTGCCGCGCTGCTCGGCGTCAGTGTGATCAGTGGATCGCACGCACAAGACGCGACACCCACGCCGGCGCCTTCGGCCGCTGCAACACCAGCGGCTACGCCGGCGCCCGCCGCCGTCGCGGCGACGCCTGCTGTCAAGCCGCCCCCGCCGGCGGTCCCCGCCTGCGCCGCCGCCGTTGGCGCCGTTGACGCAACTGACAAATACGCCGCCGTCCCGGCTGTTCCCGGGATTCTCACGAATTGCACGCCTTCGGGCGGCGACACGGCCTGGATGCTCACCTCGGTGGCGCTGGTGCTGATGATGACCATCCCGGGCCTCGGCCTCTTCTACGGCGGCATGGTCCGCAAGAAGAACGTCGGCGATACCGTGATGACCAGCTTCGCCATCACAGCGCTGATCACGGTGATCTACGCCTGCATCACCTACAGCTTGTCGTTCACTCCTGGTAACTGGTTCATCGGCGGCATGTCGCGCGCGTTCCTTCAGGGGATCCTGAGCGACGTCAACAACGGCGGCATCGGCAATCCAAACCCGCTAGCGCCGACGATTCCCGAAACCGTTTATATGTGCTTCCAGATGACCTTCGCGATCATCACCCCGGCGTTGATCGCCGGATCTTTCGCGGAGCGCATGAAGTTCTCGGCGATGCTATGGTTCATCGGCCTCTGGGCGTTGTTCGTTTACGCACCGGTCGCTCACTGGGTCTGGGGTCCCGATGGCATGTTCTCGACGGCCAACGTCGACGACAAGGGTAACTTCCTCGGTAAAGCGCTTGTCCTCGACTACGCCGGTGGAACGGTCGTGCACATCAACGCTGGCGTCGCCGGTCTGATGGCCGCCCTGATGCTCGGCAAACGCCGCGACACGGGCCCGGGCCACAATATGGTGCTGACCTTCATCGGCACCGGCCTATTGTGGGTCGGCTGGTTCGGCTTCAACGCGGGTTCGGCGGTTTCCGCCGGAATCCAGGCGGGCATGGCCATGACAGTCACTCAGATCGCCACCGCGGTTGCGGCGCTGACCTGGATGTTCGTGGAATGGGCGCATCGCGGCAAGCCGACGGTCATCGGCGTCTGCTCGGGCGCAGTCGCGGGTCTCGTCGCGATCACCCCGGCCTCGGGCTTCGTCGGTCCGGTCGGCTCGATGGTGATTGGCCTTGCTTGCGGCATCGGCTGCTACCTCGGCGCCACTTGGCTCAAGCATGTGTTCGGTTATGACGACGCCCTGGACGCTTTCGGCGTCCATGCGGTCGGCGGCATCATCGGCGCCATCCTGACGGGCGTGTTCGCAGTCCAACAGTACGGCGGTCACGCCGGCCTGATCGAAGGCAATCCCGGCCAAGTGGTCAACCAGTTGATCGGCATCGGCACCGTCATCGTTTACGACGTGATCGTTTCGCTGATTATATTGAAAATCGTCGACGTGGTCGTCGGGCTGCGCGTAACTGACGAGATCGAGCGCGAAGGTCTCGACCTCGCCCTGCACGGCGAGACCGTACAGTAAGCTAATACCTTCGGCGGCGCTCGCCGCCGGAGCTTCCTCGAATCCTCCCCAACTGGGACGCCTTTGCGGGCGTCCTTTTTTTTAGGGGACGAATGTCTCGGCGCTTGTCAGCAATCTCTTAAGGTTAGGCCGACGTTAACTCGCCGCCCCTAACGTCGGGGACAAGCGGTGTTGGGGCCGCTCGCGACTGAGCTTTTGCGCGATGCGTACCACCACTTTTACAGTTTTCGACTATCTGCCCGACGCGGTGCGCGAAGCGCCAAAGCGGCGCGCGGCGGAGATCGTCGGTAGCATTCTGCTTGTCAGCGTAGCCGTTGGCACGCTCGCGCTGCTATCGTGGTCGGTCGAGGACCCGAGTCTCACGCATGCTACATCGGCGCCTATCCACAATTGGCTCGGCAAGCCCGGCGCGATCATTGCCGACATCGCCATGCAATTCTTCGGCGTGGCCGGCGCGGCCTCGCTCGCCCCACCCGCAATCTGGGGCTGGCGGTTATTCGCCAAGCGGGGTCTGAGCCGTCCGACTGCGCGCCTTTGGCTGCTGCTCGTCGGCGCGCTCGCCACCGCCGGTTTCGCCTCGCTGCTGCCGGCTCCCGCAAGTTGGCCCTTACCGACCGGCCTAGGCGGCCTCGTCGGCGACGCCGTGCTTTGGCTGCCCCGCAAAGTCCTGTCCAGCTCCTCGTTCGAGCGGGTCGCGCTAGGAATTGGCTTGGCGGGCGTCGCGATCCTCACGCTCACCGCCGCGTCGGGTTACGGCTATTTTGGCGAGCGGCTTGATGCCCCGTCGTCGGCGGACGACCGCGCGCCACAGCGCCGCCGCCGGCCGGAACCCGTCGATGCCGACGACGAAGACGGCGATGGCGAGCCCGGCTTTGGACTGATCTCGCTCGGCGCGGCGATCCACGCGCTCTATGTCGCCCGTGGCGCTGTGCGACGCCTGTTCACCCGGCGTCCGCGCCTGAGCATCGCGCCGCCGCCGCGGGCGCCCTGGCTCGATCAGCGCAGCCCTGATTTCGATGCTCCGATCGATGATATCTTAAAATTGCCGGCGCCGCGGAAGGGGGCCGCCCCAACCCGCGTAGCGCCTGTCGCGACTGCGCCCGCCGCTCCGGCGACGCCGTTGGGGCCGGTATTGGCGGCGGCTTCCCGGGTCACGCCAGCCGCGGGGCCGATCAAGCCCGCCAAGCGGGCGATGCCAATGGATCTAGGCGAATACGCGCCGCCAGCGCTAGCCATGCTCGCCGAACCAAAAAAGATAGCCTCGAAGGTTTCCGAAGACGCGCTCGAGCAGAACGCCCGCCTGCTCGAAGGCGTGCTCGACGATTTCGGCGTCAAGGGCGAGATCATCAACGTCCGCCCTGGCCCGGTTGTCACGCTCTATGAGCTAGAGCCGGCCCCGGGCATTAAATCGTCGCGCGTGATCGGTCTTGCCGACGACATCGCCCGCTCAATGTCTGCGGTCTCCGCCCGCGTCGCGGTGGTGCAGGGGCGCAATGCGATCGGCATCGAACTGCCGAATCAGCGCCGCGAGACGGTTTACCTGCGCGAATTGCTGGGCAGCCAGGATTTCGAGACGTCCAAGCACAAGCTGGCGATCGCGATGGGCAAGACGATCGGCGGCGAGCCGGTCATCGTCGATCTCGCCAAAATGCCGCATTTGCTGGTCGCCGGCACTACTGGTTCGGGTAAGTCGGTCGCGATCAACACGATGGTGCTGAGCCTGCTCTACCGGCTCGAACCCAAGCAGTGTCGCCTCATCATGGTCGATCCCAAAATGCTGGAATTGTCGGTCTACGACGGCATTCCGCATCTGCTCACGCCCGTCGTCACCGATCCCAAAAAGGCGGTCGTGGCGCTCAAATGGGCGGTGCGCGAGATGGAAGACCGCTACAAGAAAATGTCGAAAATCAGCGTGCGCAACATCGACGGCTTCAACACGCGCGTCGCGGAGGCCGCCGCCAGGGGCGAGACGCTGACCCGCACGGTGCAGACCGGCTTCGACCGCGAGACCGGCGAGGCGATCTACGAGCAAGAAGAGATGGACTTAGCCGAACTGCCCTACATCGTTGTGGTGGTTGACGAAATGGCCGATCTGATGATGGTCGCCGGCAAGGACATCGAAGGCGCGATCCAGCGCCTCGCGCAGATGGCGCGCGCGGCCGGCATCCATTTGATCATGGCGACGCAGCGCCCGTCCGTCGACGTCATCACCGGCACGATCAAGGCGAATTTTCCGACCCGCGTCTCCTTCCAGGTGACGAGCAAGATCGACAGCCGCACGATCCTGGGCGAGCAGGGCGCCGAGCAACTGCTAGGACAGGGCGATATGCTCTATATGGCGGGCGGCGGCCGCATCTCGCGCATCCATGGCCCATTCGTCTCCGACACCGAAGTCGAGAAGATCGTCGCTTACCTCAAGACGCAGGGGCAGCCGGAATATCTGACCTCGATCACCGAGGAAGAAGCGCCCGTCGAGGAGGCCGCCGCAGCGCCCGCCGGCGCGCCCGCGACGATGGATCAGGAGGAGGCTGGCGACTATTACGATCGCGCCGTCGCCATTGTTTTGCGCGACCGAAAGGTGTCGGTCAGCTACATCCAGCGCCGGCTGTCGGTCGGCTACAACAAAGCGGCGTCGCTGGTCGAGCGCATGGAGAAGGAAGGGGTCGTCAGCGCCCCCAATCACCAGGGCAAGCGGGAAATCCTGGTTGGCAACGGGGTCGACAAGGCGCCGTTCGACGACGACGGGGAGTAGGCGCGCGAACGCTCCTATTCCCGTGCGAAAACATAGCGCATGAACGCGCGCACGAACTCCGGCATGCGCTCGTGAAAATCGGCTTCACTCCGCACGACGTGCATGCGCAGCAATTCCGCTTGCGGGTCGCTGGCGAGGAACGCGTCAATGCCAGCCTTGGCCTCGTCGGCGGAAATCGTTAACGACATCAGCTTTATACAGGCGATCCGGCCAAGCGAGGGCGCCACGATCCACGACTTGTCGTAGCGCGTATCTTGCGCAAGGACGCCGGTCTCTTCGAACAGTTCGCGGGTGACGCTGGCTTCGAGGTCGACGCGGTCGCCGAACGCGTCCTGGGGGTCGGGGGTGCCGGCGGCGAAATAAATCGCGCCAGCGCTTGCGGTATGCGACGCCATTTCGCCGAGCAGGAAGGCCCCATCGGACCCGCGCAACGCCGCCATTGAGAAGCAATTACAAGCGTTTGAGGCGGGAAAGCCGAACTCGCGCCACGCCAGAAAATCGGCGAACGCGCTCTCCAGAAAGTCGCCCCGCAGCGTGACGTCGCCCTCGGGGCGCGAGACGTACTCGTGGGCGCCGAGCATCAGCACTCGGCCATTGAAAAGCTGAGGCTTTTCGGCTTTGCGCAGTTGCCAATGCGCCTGGATTTCGCCAGCGCGGTCGACCGCGAAGTCCCACGCCCCGGGTCTCAGTTTAAAATCGAGATCGGCGACTTCGATGATGTCGGTTTGCGTCACAGCCGCAGGCTCCCCTCGCTGACGATCACCGCCGAGCCGCCGATCGTCGCCGAACGCAGTTCGCCGCGCTCGATTTCGAGGGCGAGCGAGATGAGGCTCCGGCGACCCATTTCCACACCTTGCTCGATTTCGAACATAGATTCGCCATCCGTTGGTCTTGCGTACTCCATGAGAACGCCCGCGAAAGCCGCCGCCGCGCTACCCGTCGCCGGGTCTTCGTAGACGCCCCAACCCGATGCGAACATCCGCGCACGAAAATCCGAGCCCTCGCCCGGCGTGTAGAGGTAGACGCAAGGCCCGCCGTTCTCGCCCCAGAGTTTTCGATCTGGCCGCGATCGAGCGAGCGCCTCGATCGACCGCACCGGCACGAACAGGTTCGGCGTGCCGGCGCCGTAGAGCGAAGACGCGTGGGCGCCAAATCCGATGTCGCTCTCTTCCAGCCCGAGATCGGCCGCCAACTCGGCGGCGGCGGGCGCATCGCCGAGCCGCTCGGGCAGGCGGGGCAGGGTGAAATTCGCGGCCATCGCCTGACCGCGCCGATGACGCGCCACGCAGACGACCTCGCCGAGTGGTTGTTCGAGCACGATGCGCAGGTCTTCCGTGGCGAGCAGGTCGGGCGCCCTGAGATGGGCGAGCAGCGTCGCGGTTCCAATCGTCGGATGACCCGCGAACGGCAACTCGCGCGAGGGCGTGAAGATACGTATGGCCGCGGTGTTGATGGGATTGCGCGGCTCGAACAC
This sequence comes from Hyphomicrobiales bacterium, assembly GCA_043746145.1. GTDB lineage: Bacteria > Pseudomonadota > Alphaproteobacteria > Rhizobiales > Beijerinckiaceae > Roseiarcus. The sequence goes on from JAYTRP010000615.1 coordinate 13,687, forward strand.
GAACACGGTCTCGGACAGGTTGAACTCGCGCGCTATCGCCTGCATCCGCGCATCGTCGAGCCCGCGCGCGTCGGTCACGACCGCCAGCGGATTGCCGGCGAGACCCACATTGGTGAACACGTCGAGCGTATAAAAGGCGCGGGCCATGGTCAGAGCTTTTCTGGAGTGAACAGGCGGGACGGTTGAACGAATTCCTGCTGCGCGACAACCAATGCGAGCTCGCGCGCGCCCAAGGCGCCGGTGGCCGCGACGACGCCGTAGACGCTCGCCGCCGCCCTGGCAAGCGCGGGGGCGGCCGCACGCATCTCGAGCCAGTGATGCAGGAACAGCGCCGAGAGCAGATCGCCCGCGCCGTTCACCGAGATTGGCAATCGCGGCGTGCGCAGTCGCCACGCGCCCTCGCCGTCGGCGACAACCATGTCGATCGCATCCGACGGCGTGTCGTCGCCAACCAGCGAAGTCACGAGCGCGACCTCGGGGCCTTGCCGCCGCAACGCGTCGAGCGCCGCGCGCGCTTGGTTGAGACTTCGCGCAGGCAGTCTCGTCAACCAACCAAGTTCGAACGCATTGGGCGTGACGATGGTTGACGCCGGCACGGCGCGGTCGCGAAGGAATTCGCCGACGCCCGCCTGGACGTAGACGCCCTTGCCCTCGTCGCCAATCACGGGATCGCAAGCATAGACCGCGCCTGAATGGGCGGCGCGCACGGCCGCCACCGCACGCAGCGCCGCCTCGCCAATTTCCGCCTTGCCGAGATAGCCGGTGAGCACGCCCTCACAATCCGCCAGCGCGCCCAATGCCGCAAGCCCCGCGACGCAATCGTCGATCAGCGCCGCCTCGAAGGCGCGACCTCGCCAGCCGGGATAACCGGCATGACTGGAGAACTGCACCGTATGGATAGGAAACACCTCGCGACCCAGCCGCTGCAACGGAAATACGGCGGCGCTATTGCCGACATGGCCGTAGACGACGTGAGACTGGATTGAGAGGATCGCATTCGCCATGAGGGCCATGGGAGGCGATTCGCGGGGCGGCGTCAAAGGGACCAGTCTTTGGGGTCGTCCAGGGGCCGCTTACGAAGTTAGATTGCGTGTTTCAGCGGCGCCGAAAGGCCGCTCTGCGAGGACGGCCTGGATGTCGTATGTTTCACCGCCTCACATGCCCGATGATCAGCGCTTTTGGCTCTATCTCCGCGACAGCGGCTTCATGTCTGGGTTAGCCATTGTTTGGCACAAAGCCTATCAAAGGCAATGCCGATTTGACGAGACGAAAATTGTTGTTTGCGTTCGTTCCAAGCGTGAACTTTCGCGGCGACGGCTGCCGGCGTTTCCGCGCTTTCTCGCTTTGCCACCCAATGCACCGTCGACAGCAATTCTAGGCCAAACGGCGTTTCGAAGCCCTCGACGAGATCCCCGACCCGGTCGAAACGCCCTCGCGTTTCGCTATCTTGCGCCAAATAAGCTTCGGCGTCTCTCACAGCGCCGGGCACGAGTTCCAGCTGTTTATCGGGCGCATTGCCTCCATCGTGATAGCCCGACACGAGGCGCCCCTCGATTTTAGTCAAGACATGCCGCAGATTGTCGGCGTAGGGGCCAAAATGATGCTTTACGTAATTCAATTGCAGTGGCTCCCCAGCCTCCTGCAAAAAATACATTAGCTTCTGCACCTCGATCAGCGTGACAAAGGGATCCATAAGACCACTGAGATAACGGTGCATGAGAACGACCAGGGCCGCGCGACCCGGCGTCATGGACGGAACATCGCGTGATTTCGTAGCGACAGGAGCGCTGTTGGGCTCGAAGACAATGACACGAAGGTCATCAAAGCTCTGCAAAGCGGCCTCGATTCGAGGTCGCACGTCCGCCCAATTCAAGCCACCCAAACCGGCGCCCAACGGTGGAATGGCGATCGATCGAATTCCGCGCGCACGAATTTCCTCGGCGAGAGCCCGGAGACCAGAATCGATATCCTCGATACGACTTTTTCCGCGCCAGTGACGCTTAGTCGGAAAGTTGATGATAAATCTCGGGTTTGTAAACTTGTCAGTGCTGAAGACGAACATTCGGCCCGGCTGCACCTCGTCGCGCTTACAGGCAGATTGATAAGCTTTGAAGTTGTCTGGAAATTCGTTTTTGAACTGCAAGGCGATCCCGCGCCCCATGATTCCATCGCAATTGACCGTATTGACGAGCGCTTCCACGTCAGCTCGGAGAATGTCACCTGTCCTGAATTTAATCATCGTCGTCGCCTAATAGTACCGTCCGCGTTTTATTTCAATTTTTGGACGATGTTGCGCTGTCAGCATAGACGCGACGACTATGACCCGCGCTTCGAATGGCCTCACGGCTTCCAAAGCCTGCCCGGCCACCTTGAAACCGGAAGCGATTTACCCATCCAACCAAGCTCCGACTAACTGCATCATCTCACCCGCTCATCCATCCGAGACATGCCCATCAAATTGCGGCAGATCGTCGGCGATCGTGAACCAACTCGCCTCGGATCCAACGAAGATATGCGCGCTTGGGCGAATGGTTGGTTGGTCGATCAGCGTGCCCATCGGAACATGGACGAACGCTCCTTCACGCACGACCGAATAGAGCAGCAAGCCGCAGGTTTTGCAGTGAAAGCATTTCCGCGGGGCTTCCGCCTTCTTGATCAACCCATGTTTGTAAAGACAGTCGCCGCCTCGCACCAGCCCGGGTCCAGAGCGGCCGGACGCTCGCCTCTAAGTTCTACGAAACCGTTGCGAGGCGCGCGTGACGGCGGGGCGTGTTGCCCATCACGCGCTTGTAAGCCGTGCTAAACGCGCTTTCCGACTCATATCCCAGCGAACGGCTGACCGCACCGACGGATTCACCGCGCGACAGGCTGCGACCTGCAAGAAGCATCCGCCAGCGCGTGAGATATTCAATCGGTCCGCCGCCGACCAACTGCCCAAATCGCGCCGCGAAACCCGATCGCGACATGCCCACTTCGCCGGCCAGCGCCGCCACCGTCCAGCGCCGCGCCGGCTCGCGATGGATCGCCGCAATCGCCGCCCCTACATTCTTGTCGGAGAGCGCAAATAGCCAGCCGACGCCCTGACTCTCGTCGAGATGGAGGCGCAGCGCCTGGACGAAAATCATATAGGCGAGCTGCTGTACGACCAGGAAGCCTCCCGGCTTGGGATCGATCAGCTCTTGCCGCATCCGGTCGACGGCCCAACGTAAAGTCTCGCGATCAGTCTCGCTCTGCAGATGGACGATCGGCGGCAGCGTGCCGACCAGCATTTCCGCATGCGGCCCAGCGAGCTGGAAATGGCCGCCTAGCACCGTAACCCCGTCGCTGCCGTTCAACTTGACCAGCGAGCCATCGTGGGAGCCAAGAAAGTAGCGCCGCCAATCATCGGGCGGCAGGGCCGGATCGCTGGCGACCTGGAACGGCCGGCCATGGGGCAACAGGAAGCAGTCGCCTTGCTTGAGAAGCACGGGCTCGCCAGCGCCATCCACCGCCAGCCAGCACGCGCCCGAGGTCACGGCATAGCATTTGACGCCCTCATACCTCTCGAAGCGGACCGACCACTCGCCGCCCGCCTCGAAGCCGCCGACGCGATAGCTTTTCAGCTCCAGGAACGAGATCACATCAGACAATGGATCCATTTTGGACGCCCTCCAACATGATTTAGACGTTAACGCATAGATCGTCCTGGCTCAATCGCCCATTATCTCGTCCAAAGGCTCAACCGCCTCACACTGTCGCGATTAGGAAATACGTCTCTTGGTGACAGGAGCGAGCGGAAATCGAAAATCGGCGGCTGCGAAAGACCTGCTAGCCCCGGTTGCTGAATCGGTAGGCATTCTACGATCTGGCGAAAACGTGGGCGCGGATGAGCTTGCGATTTACTGGGCGCCTTCGTTCTTCGAGGGAAGACTTTAACTTGGGAGAAATACATGCAAAATTCTGCAGTCTTTGTCGTGATAGAGGTTGTCTCCGTCAACGATCCGGCGGAGTTCAAGACGTATATTCAGCGCGCAAGCGCACTGATTGGCCCTCTGGGTGGAGAGTTGGTCGCACAGTGGGGACTCCCGATCGAAGGAGAGCTTGGTTTTGCTCCTCTCGTCATTCAACGCTGGCCCTCTGAGGCGACGTTCCGCGCCTGGTTGGACAGTGAAGCCTACCAACCTCTCAATAAAATTCGGCTCGCAAGCGCTACGATGAGGGTGGCGATCATTCCAATCAACGTTAGTCTGAATCGCTAACTTGAAGCATGGTTGAGCGTAGTCTATACGCGCGCGCACTGTGGCGCTCGCCGAGGCCGTGTGACTTAAAAATGCCTCCATGGGATGGCCATAGAAGCCATGAAAGAGCGTGGGATTTCTCATGAAAAGTGTTCAATATAGCCGCTATGGAGCCCCTGCAGAATTGCGGCTGGACGAAGTGGCTCCGCCCGACGCGGGGCCAGGCCAAGTTCGCGTTCAGGTCAGGGCTGCAGCGGCCAACCCGATGGATTGGAAAATTCGCCGGGGGGAGATGAAGGCAATTTCCGGGTTCCGATTTCCGCGCGGCCTCGGCCATGACTTCGCTGGCGTGGTTGAAGCCGTCGGGCCCGGGGTTAAACGGCTCAAGGTGGGCGATGAAGTCTTCGGCGTCACCTCCATCCGCCAAGCGGGCGCGTTCGCCGAATACGTCGTTGCAGACGAGAAAAACGTTGCGCCCAAGCCGCCAAACATCTCGTTTGAAAATGCCGCCGCCTTGACGATAGTGAGCTTGACCGCCTGGAATGCACTGGTGACGAAGGCAAGACTGAGTGCGGGTCAGTCGGTTTTCATCAGCGGGTGTTTGGGCGGGGTCGGCCGTTCGGCGGTGCAGATTGCGCGCATGCGCGGCGCAAACGTGGTCGGCAGTTGCAGCGCATCCGGACGCGAGGAAGCGCTGGCGCTGGGCGTGAGCGAGGTCGTCGACTACCGCGCCTTCGACATGGCTTCGTATCGACGTCGCTTCGACGTCGTGTTCGATACGGCAAGCGCGCTATCGCTTAGCCAATGCGGCGCGATGTTGAAACGGCGCGGCATGTCGCTGCACATTGTTCCCACGGCGGCCAAGCTGATTGGCTGCCTGCTCCCGTCGCGACATCACCTGGTGTTCGGCAATCCGACCCCACAGGCGATGGCCGGCATCGCTGAGGCGTTCGCGCGGGTTCAACTCGTCCCGTCGATTGGCCGCATCGTGCCGCTATCCCAGGCAATTCAGGCTGTCGCTGAGCTTGAGAGGACAGGTTTGCCCAAGGGAAAGTTGGTGATCGTTCCCACGCCATAGCCGGCGCCGACGAGCATCCGCCTCGGCGCCAGTCTGTGCCGTGACCTGCGCGCGTCGTACTCGAACGTCACGGCGCGTCAGATAGAGCGCCGCGACCGGCATCGGCGCATCGATAGGCGCCGCGCCGGTGAGTTTGGCATCGTCGATGCATACCCCACGCTAGTGCGTCAACAAGCCTGCCTCAATACCGCATCTTCTCCAAATCCTCGATCAAACCAGGGCCCGTTGGGCGCCATCCCAGCCTTTCCTGCGTCAGCGTGCTTGACGCCAGCATATCCATGCCGGCGAACGGCGCGAGCCAACCAAAGTGAGCCGGCGCTTGCTCGGGGGACAGGGAGACCACGGGGATTTTCAGGCCTCGGCCGATGACCTCCGCGATGTCGCGCATGGCAATGCCGGCTTCGCCGACGGCATGATAGCGCGCGCCCGCTTGCCTCTTCGCGAACGCCAGCCAGTAAAGACGGGCGACATCGAGGACGTGCGCCGCGGGCCAGCGGTTGCGTCCCTCGCCCATATAGGCCGAGACGCCCTTTGCGCGGGAGATCTCGACCAAGGGGGTTATCAGGCCCTGTTTGACTGTGTTGTGAACCTGGGGAAGACGCACGACCGACACGTTGACGCCCGCCGCCAGCAGTGCGGCGCGCGCCAATTCGGACGCGACTCGCGGGTTCTGGTGGCTGAGGCTGAAGACGTCTTCGGTGGCGGGTTCTCCATGGTCGCCGGCCCCAAATCCAACCCCCGACGTGATGACCAGGGGCCGGTCGGAACCGATGAGCGCGCTGCCGAGCGCCTCGATCACGCGCCTGTCTTTCTCGCAATTGGCTACGAAATTCGAGAAGTCGTGATCGAAGGCGCAGTGGATCACGCCGTCCGACTTGGCGGCGCCGCTGCGCAGGCTTTCCAGGTCTTCGATGTCGCCGCGATGCGGCTCGGCGCCGGCGGCGATGAGAGACTTGGCGCCGGCGTCCGAACGGGTCAGTCCCAGCACCTGATGGCCAGCGCCGATCAGTTCTGGGACAATCGCCGAACCGATAAAGCCGGTCGCGCCGGTTAGGAATATTCGCATGAGAAGTCTCCGAATTGCTCGTGAGCTCATGATCGGCTAACTCTTCATCAAGTTAAAGTAGTGACTTTATCGTGGTATAACCACCAACAGGACCCGCCATGCTCGTCAGCGCCGGCAATCCGCTGGGATCGTATCTGAGAGATCGACGCACCCGGCTCGATCCCGCCGCCTTTGGATTTTCCGGGCGCAGGCGAACGCCGGGATTGCGCAGGGAGGAGGTTGCGCAGCGCTCCAACATCAGCCCAACCTGGTACACTTGGTTGGAGCAAGGGCGCGGCGGCGCTCCTTCCGCCGATGTGTTGAACCGGATTGCGCATGGGTTGATGTTGACCGAACCCGAGCGCGAACATCTCTTCATGCTCGGCCTCGGGCGTCCACCCGAAATCCGCTATAAGGCCGCCGAGGGCGTCACGCCCCGTTTACAACGCCTGCTGGATTCGCTCGAAGTCAGTCCCGCTCTGATTAAAACCGCCACCTGGGATGTCATCGCCTGGAACCGCGCTTCGGCTGTTGTGCTGACCGACTATGGCGCGCTTCCTGTCAGCGATCGCAATATTCTGCGCCGCATTTTTTGCGACCCGCGCGTTCGCGCGGTACAGCCTAATTGGGCAGGGTTGGCCCGTTCCGTGGTTGGAGCGTTCAGGGCGGATGTGACGCGCGCCGGCGCGTTTTCGGCAGCCAGCGAACTCGTGGACGAACTCTGCAAGGCCAGCCCGGAATTTGCGGCTTTATGGCGCGAAAACGACGTCCACGTTAACGGGGAAGGGGTGAAAACCCTGCGGCATCCGGTGTTGGGCTTGGTCGAACTGGAATATTCCGCATTTGCCGTCGATGGGCGACCAGATCTCGGCATGATCGTCTACAACCCGGTCACGAGCGCGTTCGCGGATCATATCCGCGCGCTCGTCAGGGCGCAGGCCGCGGCGGAGCGATCTGTGGGCGACGGCGCGATGAGACCTTGACGAGGTCGACCCGCGGCTAACGTTACGAGCGCAGGGGGCCAGCTTTGGACCGTCAATCAATCCCGGCATGATTGGCAGGGATGCGGCCCGCGCCGCGAAGTAGAATGATCGCCCCCTCGGTGGCGCTCAAGCTGCCTCGCGGCGTCGATCGACAAGGAGCGGAGCCCATGACCCCGCCCCCGGTTGCTTATTTCGCGATGCAGGTGCTCGCCGTCGCCGGGGTGCACACGTCGAGGCCGGTGTAAGTGGGATCGGCAGGCGGCGCTTTGCCTTCGGCTAGGGCTTCCAAAGCCAGCATGGTCTTGTAGCCCATTTCAAATGGACGCTGACCGACCTGCCCCAGCGACAGACCTTCATTCATCTGGTCGATCTGAATGGGGAGGGTGTCCGCGACGACAAGCGCAAGGGACTTCGAGGCGATCTTATCCTTGTATTTGCCGACAGCCGCGCGGTTTGCATCGGGAAGGAATTGCGGGAAACCGCCAGTGGGAATGAAGGCGTCGAGATTTGGCGTCTTGGCCATGATGTCTTCGAACTGCTGAATCGAGCGCGGAAAATCGTCGTCGGTGTAAAGCGGGCAACCCTTCAGTTCCGTCCAGCCGTTCTGACCGGTGAGCGTGACGCCCGGCGACGCATCGGTTTTTTTGCCCGATAGCGTGTCGCGGATGCCCTGCATGCGCTCGTTGTGGTTGGCGGCGGCCGCGCCGCCCGACTGGATGCAAACCGTGCCGCCCTTCGGCTTGATTTGCATGACGATCTTAGCGAGGTTCACGCCGATTTCGTAGTTGTGCGTACCGATATAAGCGACACGGAGATCCTTGTTTTCCGGAAGCATGTCGGAGTCAAAGGTGAGGACGGGAATACCCGCCGCCTTGGCGGCCTGCAGCGCGACAACCATAGCCGCGGCGTTGGAAGGCGCGACGGCAATGCCCTTTACGCCTTTGGTCACGAGGTCCTGAACGATCGCGACTTGCTCGTCGCCGCCGCCATGCTCTCCGGGGCCGATGTACACGCATTCGAATGCGCCCTTGGATTCCGCTTCCGCCTTTTTGCAGCCGTCGCGAGCCTGGTCGTAAAATGGATTGTTTGTATTCTTCGGCACCAACGCAAAGAGATTTTTCGCGTCCGCGGCGGTCGCGGCCGTCGCCAGAACCGCAAGCGCCACACCCATAGACAATACGTACTTCATCATTTTTGCTTCCTCCGTTTTTTATCTCACTGTTGACCGGCAGTGATTCCCGATTCTGTTAGTGCTTGGTTGGCCTGAACCTTTCGAACAGGACTGCAAACGGTGACTTGTTGCCAGCGTCGCGCATGCCAATAAGCACTGCGAGAATGATGAGGGCGCCAACGAATGTGCCCTGCCAATTTGAATCGATGCCCGCCATCAGCAAGGCGTTGCGGATCACTTCAAGGAAGGCCGCTCCGACAATCGCGCCTATGGCCGTACCCGAACCGCCCATCAGGCTGGCGCCGCCAATCACCGTGGCGGCGATGACACGCAACTCATAGCCCTGGCCCATGGCGTTGATGGCCGAACCGTTATAGCCGAGCAGCAATAGAGATGCGACGGAGGCCGTGAACGCCGATATTACGTAGGCTTGAAACTTGATGAGGTCGACCGGAACGCCCGTCATACGAGCCGCGTGTTCATTGCCGCCAATCGCGAATACATGCCGCGCCCAAGCCGTAAAATTGAACACGAACCCCAGTACGAGCGCAAACAAGACCATCGTCCAGAATTCCGAGGACAGTTGCGGAATCCAGTGGGGCGCCCAGCCAGCCGGTTCATGCAGCGGCCACATTCCTTGACCGATAGCTTTGACCTTGGCTGCGTCGGGCCCAAATTTGTAGAGCATCTGGTTGCCGGAAAACACGACGGCAAGCGACCGCGCAATCGACAACATGCCGAGCGTCACAACGAATGACGGCATGCCGACATAGGCGACAAAGAAGCCGTTTACGGCCCCGCACAACAATCCCGTCAGCATGCCCATGGCGAAGGCTACAGGCCAAGAATATTCCCAGGTGAGAAAAAGGCCTGCAACTATGGCGACGAGCCCCATCACCGATCCAACAGATAAGTCGATGCCCCCTGTGATGATGACAATCGTCATGCCAAGCGCCATGATTCCGAAGGGCGCGAAATTGCGTGTGACGTTGGCGGCATTGTTGGAAGTGCCGAAGCTCGGCTCCACGTTGGTCATGATGGCGACAAGCAACGCCAACGCGACAGCCACCCAAAACGGTTGGCTCGCTAGAATACGCTGAGCCCATGTCTGCTCTCGGACTGAGGCCACTTCGGAGAGCGCCGCGTGGCTCGTTTCGACGACCATGGGCTTGTCAAGAATTTCCTCAGCATCAAGCGGCACGGATCGCTCCTGTAATGAGACCCGTGATTTCTTCGGGCGAGGTGTCGGCTATGCGCTTGTCCGCAACTTTGCCGCCGCGCCGCATGACGATGACGCGGTCCGCCACGGCGAAAACGTCTGGCATGCGGTGGCTTATCAACATGACCGAGACGCCTTGGTCCTTCAGGCGATGGATAAGATCAAGGACTTCCGCCACTTGGCGCACGGAGATGGCGGCCGTGGGTTCATCCATCAGGACCAGTTTGGCGTTGGAAAGCCGAGTTCGCGCGATAGCCACGGCCTGCCGTTGTCCCCCTGACATTTTTCTGACCAGGTCCCGCGGTCGCGTCTCCGATTTGAGCTCGGCAAACAGACTCGCGGATCGATCGATCATCGCTTGCTTGTTCAAGATGCGGAACGGCCACGGGCCCTTCTTGACTTCGCGACCAAGGAACACATTTTCCGCGGCCGTCAAATTGTCGGCGAGCGCCAAGTCTTGATAAACGACTTCAATGCCTTTGGCGCGCGCTTCGATCGGCTTGTGAAAATGACAAACTTGACCGTCGACCAAAACTTCCCCTTCGGAAGGTGGAAAGTTGCCCGCGATCAGTTTCACCAATGTGGACTTTCCAGCCCCATTGTCGCCCATCAGGCCAATGACTTCGCCACGCGCCACGGAAAAACTGATGTCGTGCACGGCGCGGATGGCGCCAAAATTCTTGGACACGCCGCGTATAGCTAGCAACGTCACGTGATCTCCTCCCCAATCGTGTCCAAATTGCTTTGGTTCGCGACGATTTATTCGCAGCTGCCATAGCGGCCGCCGTACAATAGTCAATGTGCCGCATTGGCGTCGCGGGCGCTAGGTCGAAATGTTGCCTTTGAACCCCATTTCGAGAAATCTCAAGCCCCCCCCCCCCCCTCCGGGATCGGCCGACCGCCGGTGGCGCTCAGTTCCGCATTTCGTCCCATATATTCATGAGTCATGAATGGTCCCAGAAGCGTCGGCGACCCGATCCGCTTTTAGAACGTCGCTCACCGGCAGGCGCCCGCATCGCAGCGCGTGAATATTTGGCTCAAGTCATTCATTTTCGCTGGACAGCGAGAACGGCGGTAGGCTCAGCTTTCCGCAACGTGACGCGACGAAAATATGCGCGCTCGGGCGAATCGTAGGTTGATCGATCGGCGTGCCCATCGGGACACGGATGAAGGCGCCCTCGCGGACGACGGAGTAGAGCAGGGAACCGCAGATGTTGCAGTGCGCATCGTGGCCAGTTGGATCGCCGTAGATCAACAGTTTGTCGTCGCCGTTCGAGACCGCAAATTTGGCGAACTCGATGCCGGCAATGGGTTTGAACGCCGAGCCCGTCGTCCGGCGACAAAGCGAACAATGGCAGTTGAAGGCGTAGCGAAACTCGTCTGCTACGGAATATCGGACCGCGCCGCATAGGCACGAACCGGCGAGTTCAGGGGTGGACGCGGTCTGCTCATTGTCCAAAGCACACTCCATCGTGTCATCTCAGCAGTCGATCACCACGAGGCCGGGTCCAGTTCCCCCGGACGCCGGCCTCGTGGGTCAATCAAGCTGCGGCGCGCTGGTTGTCCGCGGTGAGCGGCCCGGCCTCAGCGCCAGACGCGACGATCCTGTCGAGAACGCGATCGTTCAAGACGACGGGGGCGTACCACGGGCGCGCTGCGGCTGCGATTCCAATCACCACGCAATCACAGCGGCTCCCGAACGCGTGAATGTACCCGTCGGACCGTCCGGGCCGAGCAGCGCAAGGCGCACCGGCTCGCGGGCGCCTTCCTCGACACTCTCTGTGCCCTCAAAGTTGTTGAGGTTTGTCTTGGTGTAGCCGGGGGAGCAGGCGTTGACCTTGATCCCGGTCGACTCCAACTCGATCGCCATGGCGAGCGTCATCGCGTTCAAAGCGGTCTTGGATGCGGGGTAGACGGGGCCAAAGATCGCGCGGTAGGGAAATGACGGGTCCGAATTCATCGATAACGAGCCGACGCCGCTCGACACGTTGACGATACGGGCGTTCGGCGCCTCGCGCAGAAGCGGCAAAAACGCTTGGTAAACCGCGAGGACGCCGAATACGTTGGTTTCCCACACCGCGCGCACTTCATCGAGCGACACATTGCTCGGTCGGCTCGACTTGGAATATTCCTCAATCGACATGTCGGGCCGTTTAGTCGTATTTGAAATTGCCGCATTGTTGATGAGCACGTCGAGGCGGCCAAGCTCGTTGCGAACACGTGTCGCCGCAGCGTTGATTGACGCTTGATCCGTCACGTCGAGTTGGAGCGCGCGTGCGTCCGGGCCGACCTCCTTCGCGGCAGCCTCGCCGCGCTCGAAATTGCGAGACCCTACCAACACGCTAAAGCCGTGAGTGACGAGCTCTTTTGCGATCTGAAGGCCGATCCCTTGATTGGCCCCGGTGACCAAGGCGACAGGTTTGTCCTGCATGGCGATCTCCTTATTTATCGATGTGGCCAATGACGCCAAACTCTCTTATAAGCCTAAGCGGAACGGCAATCCGCTTTATATGGAACATTGATCCGCTTAGCAAGAGGGCGCGTTGGGAGAAATTTCGGAAGACAAGGGAAGCGGCCCGGAGCCGGAGGTTCGCACAGATCGACGGGTCCGCGCCGACGCCCAGCGCAACATCGACGCCCTGCTTCAATCAGCCATGGCGGTATTTATGACCTCAGGCGTTGACGCTCCGGTGCGAGAGATTGCAGAGAAAGCCGGTGTGGGGATTGGCACCCTCTACCGCCACTTTCCGCAGCGATCCGATCTTTTCGCAGCCGTTTTCCGTCGGGAAATCGACGCCTGCGCGGATGCAGCGCCAGCGCTCGCCGAAAAGTTCAAGCCGTTCGACGCTCTTGCAAACTGGATGCAGCGATACGCCGCCTTTATTGCGACAAAGCGTGGGCTTGCCAGAGTGCTGCACTCGGGAGACCCCGCGTTCGACGCGCTTCCCGCATATTTCGAGCGGCGACTCCGGCCCGCTCTTCAGGCGCTGTTAATGTCGGCGATAGCGGCTGGCGAGATACGCAACGACGTCAATGCTGACGAGCTTTTAACTGCGGCGGGAAGTTTATGCATGTCCGTCCGTGCGGCCGTCCCTGATCAACCAGAGCGCATGGTGGCCTTGCTTGTAGACGGACTAAGGCACGGCGCGAAGTCACCGAAAAAACGCCAAACCTTCTAAAAGATCAATGGCGAGAGACGACCGCCGAGGCCTGTCAATAGCCTCGGCGATCGCATGATTGGCGCCTGTCAACCAAACGGATGGAAGACAACCTTCACGCAGCCGTCCTTCTTGTTTTTAAACGTCTGGTAAAGTTCCGGGCCGTCCTCGAGTTTGTTGCTCCGGTGCGTGATCAGCGAGGTGGTGTCGACCTTCTTGTCCTGGATCAGCTTCGTGAGGCGCTCCAGATACCGTTTCACGCTGGTTTGTCCGCTCACCAGCGTCAGGCTCTTCTGCACGACCGATCCCATATCCACAGTCACCGGGCCGCCATATACGCCAGGGATCGATACCGTTCCGCCCTGACGAACCGCGCGGATCGCCTGGTCGAGCACGTAGGTTCGCTCAGAGGGCAAGATCTTTTCCTTGGCCGCCGCTATTATGCCGCCTTGACCATGGCCCGCGCTCGCTTCCATGCCGACCGCGTCAATCACGACGTCGGCGCCTTCGCCATTGCTGATCT
>JAYTRP010000616.1:0-9826 GCA_043746145.1 Hyphomicrobiales bacterium
CGATCCGCTCGCTCGCGAACGGGGCGAGGACATGGCGACCGACAAGTCCCGGCTCAATCGGCTGCAGGATGCGTTCACCTCACTGAAGAACAGTGCGCCGGTGCAACGGGTGGTCGGCTTCCTCGAGACCTTCGACACGGCGACGGCGCGACAAGCCTGGAAGGATTACGAGCCCGCCCTACCGACCACGGTCGAGGCGCTCGTCATCGCGTTGTTCGGCTTCGTCGGAGGCTGGGCCGCCACCCACCTGATCGCTTGGCCCGTGCATCGGCGTCTCGCCAAGCGGCGTGAGCGGCAGATGGGCGGCGCTGTGAGGCAAGTCTGAGGCGGGAATCGAGCAGAGCGCGATATCAGTTCCGCACTCACCGATCGATGATCCGTAGCGCGGCCCTGGCGCCCTCGAATTCGATGAAGTCGCTTGGGCACTCCGCCAAAGCCGTATGCAGCGCCGTTCGCGATTGCTCGATGTCGCCCGCTTCCCAAAGCATTTGACTCGCGTAGAAGTCCGCCTCGCAGCGCTGGTCCGCATCTTTCGCCGCCGCGCGCATGTCCTCGATTTTAATTTGGCCAAGAAACAGGCGAGCCACCGGCGCGGGCCACGCGTCTCCGCTGGTCTTTAGGCGCTCTTCCAAAGGGGCCGCGCGTTCGCCGCCAAGCCTCCTGCCGCCAAGCCTCCTGCCGGCGAGGAAGCGCCACAGCGCGGGATACAGCAGCTGTGTGCCGTTTTCGGCGACCGTAAAGTCTCCGATCGCCCGGCGCCAGTCGCCCTTGTAGAACCAGACCCGTCCGCGCGCGAAACCAGACGTCGTGTCGCTCGGCCTGTCGTGCAGAGACTGGTTGAGGTAGCGCAGCGCGGCATCGTAGTCGCCGTCATAGACCGCCACGGCGGCGGCGACTTCCACCGTGGTCGCATCGTTGGGGGCCAGCGACAACGCCCGGGCGAGTTCGGCCCTCGATTGAACGATGTCGCCGTTTTCAAGTAGAGCCCGTGCGTCAAGCGCGATCAGCTTGGGTTGATCGGGCCGCACCGCTACGGCTTTCGCGATATCCTCGACGGCTCCGGCGGTTTCGTGGCGCTGTCGACGCAGATCGGAGCGCTGTACCCAGAGCGCGGCGTCGCCGGGGGCGATCGTCAGCGCACGGTCGAGATCGGCCCTTGCCTCGTCATAGCGCTCGAGCAGAGCGAAAATGGAGGCGCGATTGGCCAAAATTGCGGCCGTATCCTGCAGCCAGATAAGTCCCTTCTGCCAAACAAGCGCGCGGTCGTAGTCGCGGATCGCGCCCAGGAAATCCGACTGTTGCGCCTCGCGCATCGCTTTCGTCTCGATCCGGGCGACGATCAGCCCGCGTATAGGCGGGCCTCCCCACAGGACGGCAGCGACGAGGCACGCCAGCGCCAGGGCGGCCGCGCCCCATCGCAGGCGATGCCGCCAGGGGCGAGAAAGCGCGGGCGCGCCGCCCTGAAAAGCCGCCAGCATCAGCCCAAGCGCGAACGGCAGGAGGGAAACCGTGGCGACGGACCAAGCCGGACCCGCCTCATCGAGAACGTAGGCGGCCACCACCGCGCCAGCCAGTAACAGCGCAGCCGCCGCCATCATCAACCCGCCGAGCCCCATGCCGAACGCTCGCGACAACGCGACCCGACGCCAGAAACCGCGGGTGGGTGTCGGCCCAGACGATGGCGCCGGCGTCGGCTCCGAGCGATCCAGCGCGGCCAGCGCCGCAAACGCCCCAAGCGCTGCGACCGTTTCGGCGCACGCCATTATCGCTTGCAGCAAGGACGGGACGCCAAACCCTGCGGCGGCGGCAAAACGCACCAAAGCCGCCGGCAGCGCCTGGCCGCTCGTCATCGCGAGGGTTCCGAAATCGTAGGCGCCGTGGACCGCGCCGAGCCCAAGCGCAACGGCGACGTAAAGCGTCACGCGAGCCGGCTTGCTCAGCCCGACAGCGAACGAAACCGCGTAACCCGCGATGATGCCTAGAAAGACATGAAGCGGCGCGGCCGTAACGGCGCGGAGCAATGCCAGACGCTCCCAATCCGCTACCGCGTTGGAGATGTAGATCATGTTCTCCAGAGTCGCGAAGCCGAGCGCGAGACTGGCAGCGGCAAGCGTGACGTCGCGCCGGCCGCGGACAAGATAATGGCGCTGGAGATAAGCGACCATCCCAATCAGCTTCACTGTCTCCTCGGGCCAGCCGGCGAACACGAAAGCGATCGTGGCGGGCGAAAAACCCGCAGGGTTGTGGCGCAGGTCGAACGGAGCCTCGAGATGGCCGATCAAGGCCCCCATCACCGCCCCGATCGCGACCGCATCGAGGAACAGCGGCCAGCGAAAACGATTCCGACCCACGCGAAAGATCATCAGCGCGAGCGCGACGCCTCCGCAGAGCGCAATAGGCTGGGCGAGGAGCGGTGAAGCCAGCGCGAGATTCACAGATGCGACATCGGCGACATCGGCGCATGGCCCTTCGCCGTAAGAATAAGCGACGCCACGGCAAACAGCGCTCCGATGGCGGCGCCCAGCGGCGACACGCCGCCGGCGCGAGCGATCATGTCGTCAGCCTCGGCATCGTCGCGGGCGATCGCCCGAATGCGCGCGAGCACCCCGACCGAATCGCGGACGTACAGGGCGCGGCCGAATAGCCCAAGCGAGGAAATGGGGAGCGCGGCCAGCACGGCATAGGGAAAAAGCTGGCTCGCCAATAAAGGTCCCGCCGCGGCCAATCCGGCCCAAAAATACATCTTGCGGTAGAGAAACCAGGCCTGCGGAAACAGGAACCCCGGCCAGCAGAACGGAACCCAGCGCCGCCGCGCCACGCGGGCATCGTAGATCGGCATGAACTTGCGATGGTTGCGGGCGACCAAGCACGCCAAATCGCGGCGTTCGCGGGTGTCGCCGGAAGGCAAATCCTCGGGAGCAAAACTAATCGCGGGCGGGATGTCAGTCATTGCGCGGTCGAAGGTCTCTGCATCGGAGACCGCGTAACATACTCTTTCGGCTCACGCGAAAGATGGCGGTTGCAGCCCCCGTCTTTGCGACGAAGCAACCCAGGGGCTTCAGCTCCAGGCCCCTGGGTTGCTTCGCTGCGCTGGCAAGACGGATGGCGCGTGGGCGGCGACCTTCCACTCAGCAAACCTGGGCGCTATAAAAAAGCAACCTCAAACACCCTCGCACCCGATCACGAGCCTCGTCATGTCGCTCTTCCTATTCGCCGCCTTCGCGGTCGCAACCTTGATCCTTATGCTGATCCCCGGACCGAACGTCGCCCTGATTATCGCCAATAGTCTTTCCTATGGCGCGCGCTTCGGCCTCCTCACCGTCGCGGGAACGGCGTCGGGGATGGTGGTCCAACTCGCACTCACGGGGCTCGGCCTGAGCGCCGCGCTTCGATCGCTGGCGGATCTTTTCGACATTTTGCGCTGGGTCGGCGTCGCCTATCTCGTCTGGCTTGGCGTAGCGGCATGGCGCGCGCCCAGCGACGACCTCTCCCGCATTGTCGCGGAGCCGCGCTCGGCACGGGCGATATTCCTGCGAGGGCTCTTGGTGTCGCTGACCAACCCCAAGACGCTATTGTTCTATACCGCCTTCTTCCCACAATTCATTGATGCGTCGAGACCGCTCGGGCCGCAGTTCGCGCTGCTCTCGGGGACCTTCGTCGCGATTGCATTGGTCATCGATAGCGGCTGGGCGATGCTTGCGGCGCGGTTTCGCGGGACTATAGGCGTGAGCGGCCGATGGCGCCAACGGTTGACGGGAGGCGCGCTGATCGGCGCCGGATTAGGCTTGGCGGCCGCACGATGACCTTGAGTGGAACTGTGGAAGGAACCGCCTCATTGTGTGCCCATGCGCGCTCTACCTCGACAGCGGAGTGGATCATTCCATAAAATCGCTATACTGATCTCGCGAGAGGACAGGAAACGTCATGAACACAAGCTCGATCGAATCCTCGGGCAGTCTCCTTCATTGGGACGCCGAACTATACCTGCGCTTCGAGGCCGAACGCGCGCTGCCGGCCCACGACTTGATTGCGAAAATCGAGGGCGCGCCGCGTCGCGTGTTCGATCTCGGCTGCGGCCCTGCGACGAGCACGCAACTTCTGGTCGAGCATTTTCCAAACGCCACGGTCGTGGGCGTGGATTCTTCCGCCGGCATGCTGGCCAAGGCTCGGCGCCGGCTGCCCCAGGTTGAATTCCATCTTGCCGACATCGCCGACTGGCGGCCCGATGAGCCGGCGGATCTGATCTTCGCCGATAGCGCGCTGCAATGGCTCGAGGCGCACGAAATTCTGTTTCCGCGCCTGATGGAGCGCCTCGCGCCCGGCGGCGTTCTCGCGGTCCAGATGCCCGACAATCGTCAGGAGCCCTCGCATGCCCTGATGCGCTTGATCGCCGCCGACGGGCCTTGGTCGGACCGGCTCGTGCCCGTCGCCAAGACTCGCGCGGTGATCGCGACGCACACGGACTATTACCGCTGGCTGCGTCCAGCATCGCAATCGCTGGAGATCTGGCAGACGACCTACGTGCATCCCGTCCATGGAGTCGAGGCGATCGTCGACTGGTTTCGCGGCTCGGCCCTGCGGCCGTTCCTCGCGCCTTTGCGTCCACACGAGCGCGAGGATTTCCTGGCTCGTTACGCCCGCGAACTCGCCGAGAACTACGAAGTCGAGCCGGACGGGCGCGTGCTGTTTCTCTATCCGCGCCTATTCCTGATCGCCCGCAAGGGACCCGTTGCGTAAACGCGCGGACGTCTTGCTGGTCGAACAGGGCCATTTTCAAAGCCGCGCCCGCGCGCAGGCGGCGATTGCGGCTGGCCTGGTGCGCGCGGACGGTGCGCTCGTGCGCAAGGCCTCGGAAATCCTGGCGCCGGGAGCGCAGATCGAGGCAAGCCCCGCGCATCCCTGGGCGTCACGCGGCGGCCTCAAGCTGGCGGCCGCGCTCGAAGCGTTCGCATTAGACCCTGCTGGGCTCGCCGCGCTCGATGTTGGCTCCTCGACGGGGGGCTTCACCGACGTGCTGCTCGCCCGCGGCGCGAAATCGGTGGTCGCGCTCGATGTCGGCCATGGTCAGCTTGACCCGCGGTTATCCGCAGACCCGCGCGTGCGGTCGCTAGAGGGCCGCGACGCACGCAGCCTCACGCGCGAAGATCTAATCGAGCCGCCCGGCGCAATTGTCTGCGATCTCAGCTTTATTTCTCAGCGACTGGTTCTGCCGGTCGTTCTGGCGCTGGCGGCGCCTGCGGCTTGGCTTGTCACCTTGGTCAAGCCACAGTTCGAGGTCGGTCGAGCGGGGCTGGTCAAGGGCATGGTGAAGGATGAGGCGGCGCTCGCAAGGGCGTGCGCTGACGTGCGCGCGGCGGTGGAAGCGCTGGGCTGGCTCACCCTGGGATTAATTCACTCGCCAGTAACGGGCGGCGACGGGGCGCGCGAATTCCTGTATGCCGCGCGGCATGAGTGAAGCGATCGAGACGGTAAAGTCCCTGAACAAACGCGGCGAGGGCGTGCTGGCGGACGGAGGCATCGCGCCGTTCGCCCTGCCCGGCGAGATCGTACGCTTCGAGGGCGCGGCTATCGTCGTCGCCCCGAGCGGGGATCGCGCGACGCCCTTCTGCCGGTATTACGGCGAGTGCGGGGGTTGCGCGGCCCAGCATATGGGGCACGAGCTTTACGCCGAGTGGAAGCGGGGATCGGTCGTTGCGGCGCTCGCCTGGGCAGGCGTGAAATCCGAGGTCGGGCCACTGGTCGACGCGCACGGGGCCGGACGGCGGCGCGCGACATTCCACGCGCGTGTCGTTCCCGACATCATCGTCGGCTTCATGCGGGCGCGAGCGCACGAGATTGTCGACATCGACGATTGCCCGCTATTTGCGCCAGAGATGAAGGGCGCCGCTGATGTGGCGCATGCGCTTGCGACGGCTCTGCGCGGCCTTGGCAAACCGCTCGATATTCAAGTCACCGCGACGCTCTCGGGGCTCGATGTCGATTTGCGGGGCTCCGGACCGATTGGCGCCGCGGAAAGAGCCCGACTGATCGCCGCCGCCGAACGGCTCGATCTTGCGCGGGTTTCCATACACGGCGAGATTGTGATCGAGCGCCGTGCGCCGCGCATCGCGTTCGGCCGCGCGCTGGTCACGCCGCCCCCGGGCGGATTCCTGCAGGCGACGATCGCGGGCGAGGAGGCGATGGCCGGCGTGGCGCTGGCGGCGGTGAAGGGCGCCGGTCGCGTCGCCGACCTGTTCTGCGGCTCGGGCGCTTTTGCGTTGCGTCTCGCGGAATCCCATGAGGTGTTCGCGGTCGATATGGACGCCGCCGCCATCGCCGCACTGCGACGCGGGAGCGGCGACACGCAGGGTTTGCGCGCGGTCGAGGCGATACAGCGCGACCTGCTGCGCCGGCCGTTGCAGCCCGACGAATTGGCCCGGTTCGACGCCGTGCTGTTCGATCCGCCCCGCTCCGGCGCGCTCGCGCAGGCGCAGGCGTTGGCGGCGAGCACGGCGCTTTGCGTGGTCGCGATCTCCTGCAACGCGGAAAGTTTCGCGCGAGACGCCCGTGCGCTGCTCGACGGGGGTTACGCGCTCGAATCGATCACGCCGCTTGACCAGTTCCGCTTCTCTCCCCATGTCGAGATCGCGGCGGTTTTCCGCCGCGCACGCGCGAAAAAGCGCCGCACCGGAGTGTTCGGTTGACTGCAAATCTTCTCGAGGAGATCGCTCGCGTCGTCGGCGCGACGAATGTGCTGACAGATCCCGAGATCATGGCGGGAATGCTGATCGAACCGCGCGGCCTCTATAGCGGCGCCGCGAGGGCGATCGTGCGCCCAGGCTCGACGGCTGAGGTCTCCAAAGTGGTCGCGCTCTGCGCGCGGGCCGGCGCTGTCATCGTGCCGCAGGGCGGCAATACTGGACTCGTTGGCGGGCAGACGCCCGCTGGCGGCGAGATTGTGCTCTCGCTGAAGCGCATGAACCGGGTACGCGAGATCGACCCGCTGACCGACACGATGATCGTCGAGGCCGGGGTGACGCTATCTGAAGCCCAAGCCGTCGCCGAGGGGGTCGACCGTTTGTTTCCGCTTTCGTTAGCCTCCGAGGGAGCCTGCACGATCGGCGGAAATCTTTCGACCAATGCCGGCGGCGTGGCCGTGCTCGCCTACGGCAATGCGCGCGACATGGCGACGGGCCTTGAAGTCGTGCTGGCGGACGGCCGGGTTGTCAACGGGCTCTCCAAGCTGCGCAAGGACAACACCGGTTACGATTTGAAGGACCTGTTCATCGGCGCCGAAGGCACGCTGGGGATCGTCACCGCGGCGGCGCTGAAGCTGTTTCCACGGCCGCGTTCGCGCGAGACCGCCTTCATCGGACTGTCCGAGCCCAAGCAGGCGCTGGCGCTGTTCCGCCTTGCCCGCGAGCGGCTCGGCAGCGTGGTGGTGAGCTTTGAACTGCTGCCTCGCATCGCGCTCGACTTCGTGTTGCGGCACGCGCCGGGCGCGCGCGATCCGCTTTCGGCTCCCCACCCCTGGTACGTATTGATGGAAGTGGCGTCGCAGGCGACATCGGGCCTGGGCGAGGTGCTGGAGGAGCTGCTGGGCGCGGCGATGGAGCGCGAGATCATCGACGATGCGACGATCGCGGCGACCGGCGAACAGCGCGCTGCCTTCTGGGCTTTGCGCGAAAATGTCTCTGAAGTGCAGAAGCACGAGGGCGGCTCGATCAAGCACGATGTCTCGATTCCCATCGGCGTCGTCCCCGAATTCCTTGCCGAGGCGAGCGCGGCGGTAACGGCGCACCTGCCCGGCGCCCGGGTCGTTGCGTTCGGCCATCTCGGCGATGGCAACATTCATTTTAATGTGAGCCAGCCGGTCGGCGCCGACAAGGCGGCCTACCTCGCGGGTTGGGAGGAGATGAACGAGGTGGTGCATGCGATCGTCGCGAGGCGCCATGGCTCGTTCTCTGCCGAGCACGGCATCGGCCGCCTGAAGCGCGATCTGCTGGCGCGGGCGAAAGACCCGACGGCGCTCGACGTGATGCGCAAGATCAAGGCCGCACTCGATCCGCAAGGGCTGATGAACCCAGGCAAAGTGCTGTAGACTAGAACTGGGAGGAGATGAATTTCATGAGGCTGGGACCGGGGAAACCCGCGCCGCGCCGTCATTGCGTGCAGCGGAGCGACGCGGCAGTTCAGCGCCTCGCGCTAGCCGCCCTTCTGCTTGCAGCATCCCCCGCCTCCGCCGCCTGCAACACCAAAGCTTACGCGGGCCAAAACTACGTCGTCTGCGACTATGACGCGCGGCGCGACGATGTGCGCCTCTATCTCAACGATACAGGCGGCCACCCATATTCCGACTTTTCCGCCCTCGCGCGCGACCTGAAGGCGAAGGGGCGCGAACTGATGTTCGCCATGAATGGCGGCATGTACGAGGCGGATCTGTCGCCCGTCGGCCTTTATGTCGAGGACGGCAAGCGCGTTCACAGCGCGGACTTGCGAGCTGGCGCGACCAACTTCCACATGAAGCCGAACGGCGTGTTTTGGATCGGCGCGGGCGTTGCGGGGGTTTTGGAGACCTCCCGCTATCTCGCCCATCCCCCTGCCGCGCGTTACGCGACGCAATCCGGGCCCATGCTTGTCGTCGACGGCCGCGTCCATCCAAAAATCCTGCCCGACGGGGACTCGCACAAAATGCGCAATGGCGTCTGCGTGCGCGGCGGGACCGAGATTCTGTTCGCGATCACCGAGGCGCCCGTTAATTTTCACGCCTTCGCAACACTGTTCAAAGATGGACTAGGCTGCAACGACGCGTTGTTCCTGGACGGTTCGATTTCTTCGCTCTATGCGCCCGAGTTGAAGCGCGACGATGAACTCGCGCCGCTCGGACCAATGATCGGCGTCAGCGCGGCGCCCCGCAGCAAGGATTGACGCATGGACGACCGCCTCCTCGCCGCAACCGTTGTGAGTTCGCCCGACGCATGGGAGTGGATGCACGCCCGCCGGCAAGCCATTGCACGCGGGGTGTTCGCGGTCATCGTGCTGCTGTTTGGCATCTGGACACTCCGCACCTTCCTGCCCGCGCTCGGCTGGGCCTGCGTGATCGCGATTGCAACTTGGCCTTTCTACAAGCGGCTGCGCGCGAGATGCTCGCCGGGATTCTGGGCGCATGCGTTCCCAGCCCTGTTCACGATCGCGATCGGCCTCGTCGTTATTCTCCCAATGATCGTGTTCGGCTTTATGATGAGCCACGAGACCCGAGCGGCGTTCGGCTGGGTCGAGGAGGTGCGCCAACACGGCGTCGCCATGCCCGACGGTCTGGCGCACCTGCCGGTCGTTGGCCCTCTGATCGGCAATTGGTGGAGTGAGAACCTCTCGGACCCACAGAATGCCGCAGCGCTGGTCAAAGGCCTCGACAGGGCGACGATCATCGCCACAAGCGAGCACGTGGGCGCGCTGGCCGGGCGGCGGCTGGTGACGTTCGTCTTCACGCTGCTGACGCTGCTTTTCCTGTTTCGCGACGGCGACAACCTTGCCGCTTCTCTCATAGGCCTGAGCGAGAGCTGGTTTGGTCCGCGTGGCCGCGCGCTCAGCTTGCAGATCGTCAAGTCGGTGCACGGCACGGTCGACGGGCTAGTGCTGGTGGGGTTGGGCGAGGGATTAGTGCTCGCGATCGCCTATTACGCCACCGGCGTGCCGCAGGCGACGCTGCTGGGCGTGGCCACCGCGATCGGCGCCATCATCCCGTTCGGCGCCTTCGTAATGTTTTCGATCGCTGCGCTTTTGCTGATCTACAAGGGTGCGATGGTCTCCGCCATCGCCGTGTTCCTGTTCGGGATGGTCGTGCTGA